>NZ_CP061096.1 GCF_017654485.1 Roseomonas marmotae
CCAGACCTACGGCTCGGCGTGCCGAGAAACCCTGTGAGGTCTATAGCTTGGCCCTCAAGGGCAATGTGCATACACGTATGCTTTTATAGGTGCGTGGGCGCATAAAACCACACAGTTCACGCTTTACCCTAGTAGCCCGCCCAACGCGTATGGGTGCATACACGTTTGGTCCCATGCACCTATGGAACTACACATGAAAACGGTCGCAATCATCAGCCAGAAGGGCGGGGTCGGGAAGACAACGCTGGCAACAGCCCTAGCGGTGGCAGCCCAGCGAGACGGCAAGACAGCCGCCGTGTTCGACGTCGATCCGCAGGCATCGGCAACCTTCTGGCGGGACATGCGCCAAGCAGAGGAACCTGCCGTCGTGTCAGTGCAGCCGGTCCGCTTGGCGCATATGCTGAAGGCAGCATCCGAAGCTGGCACTGATCTAGTGGTAATCGACACCCCACCGATCGCCAAGGACACCGCCTTCCTGGCAGCCGAGCATGCTGACTTCATCCTTATCCCAACCAAACCGGCTGTGCTGGACGTTATGGCAGCCACCGAGACACTCAAGCTCGTGAAGCGTGCCACTGAACCCCCACGGCCGTCAGCTGTCGTCATGACCTTCTGCCCCGTTCAGGGCCGCGAGGTACCCGACACGGAGCAGGCCATTCGTCAGCTCGGCGCTACCCTCGCTCCGGTGCGTCTTGGGCTGCGGGTCGCCTACTCTCGTGCTCAGCAAACCGGCTTGGCCGCCATAGAGTTTGAGCCCGACGGCAAGGCAGCGGATGAAATCAAACGCCTATACGAGTTTGTGTGTATGAACCTATACGTGTATGAACAGGAGGCCGTATGAAGAACTCTCTTCAAGCGATCCTTGATCGTGAAGCAGCAGCACCGCCGGATGATCTGCCGATAGAAGCTCCTCCGCCGGCCGCTAACAAGCACCCAACCAACGCCAAGCCTAAGCCTGCGCATTCACCGGCAGAGCCCGCTAAGTTTCACCGCCCTTCTCGCGATGGGCGCCGCTTCATGGGCGGTCACTTCAGCCCAGAGGTTTTGAAGCAGATGAAGCTGCTAGCTGTAGAGGAAGACACAACCACCCAGGCTCTTCTGGAAGAAGCGTTAAATTTGCTGTTTGTGAAGAAGGGGAAGGGCCGAATTATAGGCGTATGAGTTCATACACCTATGCTCGTATAAGTTCACGCCCTCATAGGACTGAAGCCAGGGGGGATCATCTCTCCTGGCTGTCCGTGCATTGGACTTTTGAAGGCCGTCCACTGCATGCCAGGCTTACTTGATGCGGGGCGCCACTGGCGGGCGGGACGGGTGTAGAAGAAGGCCCGTATCCGTAATGTCCACGCGGGCCTCAGGATAGACCGCCAAGGCCAGCTTGAGGTTATCCAGGAATCGGGCCCGGAAGTTGTCCATCCTGCCGAAGGCCACCCCAAATTGGGGCTTGAGCGCCCGCCAGCTCACAGGTGTTGGCGCCTTGAGAGAGTGGAGGCGATACGCAGCCCAGGCGTAGAGATCCAACGCCATGCTGTTGTTTTGTAGTGCCCGGATCGCGGCCTCTTCCAGAGGGACCGGGTGCTTCTGGAGCTGCTGGAAGAAGCCCTCGGATAGACGTGCCTTCTCGGCAAAGAGTGGCCCTTGATCAGGCTCAGCGTCATCATCCGTATCGACGAAGAAGGCGCTGTCGACAATTGTCTGCTGCAGCATTCCACTGGCGCTGCCAGCCCGAACATGGAAGCTGAGCTTACACATTGCCAGGCGCTCAGCCTGCTCCCGTACTTGGTCAGCGGACCGCCCACCAATGGGCACACCTAGCCGGCGCATCCACTGCGTAAGGTGCGCACCCAGCTCTACCTCCCGGTTTCCCGTCTTCAGAGCCTCTGACTGAAGGTAGAGTAGGATGAGGCGGGCACGGCTGCCGAACGGGACACCGACATGAATCGGCTCACCGCTTGGTCCAGGCCGCATTCCTGGCTCTACGATAAGGGTCACACGCTCGCCGCTGACCTGCCAACCCTTGTGGTCGGGAAGCCGGCGATGGGGAAGGGCAGCTTGGCACCAACCTGAGAACAGGTATCCGATGCCTCCATCCTCATCGGCTAGGTACGTGGCTGCGGCTTCGACTTCACTTCTGTCGAACCCGTCAAGGAGCAGGGCACCCTGCTTTCCTGCCTCTTCTATTGCCTGATGAACACGCCCCATGGAGCAGGAACATGCCGTGGATGGGCAGCGTTGTCGCGTTGGGATTTTGAAGGGACAGCTACTAGAACAGCTATTTGGAGTGATACTTGTAAGTAGCCCTTCAAGAGTCCTGTGGGCTGTTTCCGCAAGCCATTGAACCATCACGGCGGCCCACTGCCGCCCCTCCTTCAAAATCCCAATCGACTGCCTTCAAAAGTCCAATCAAGTTTGTAGACCATGCCGGGTCATGGCACCCCGAATCGGAGGCCGCCGGCGCCGTGCCAAATCACCTCAGCAAGGGTGCCTGGTAGGCAGACCAGCCTTCCAAGCCATTCCTGTTGTTTCTTCCACCCAGGATGGCCGTCCCGCTTCCCAGCATCGGCATCATCCGCTTGGACCCGTTCGAGCGCTTTTGCACTGTGTATGGCGCCCATGGTGCCTTTGGATTTGGCGGCAGCTTAGCCAGAGGCGTGTGAGGACCCTACGCCTGAACGAACCAACGGGCCGAGATCGAGAAGCGCTGGAAGCACAGCTAAGTGCCTGATCCGCAGGGCAGGGGGCGTCGCCCCGGTCGGAACGCGGCAATCACGCCGCTGCTCAGGCCATCGTATGATAACCTCCGATGAGCGTACCTGTGGTCTTTGAAGTACAGAGTTACCGCAATTAGCTGATCTTCAGGCGCATAGCCGCACGTGTCGGCCAAATTTACGCGCGTCACTTATCAGCTCTGCCGATGATGCGGCTGCCTGGCCGGCCAGATCTGCGAATTGCCTGCCAGCCATGTTGGAGCGGTGCTGAAGCCCAAGCGTTCAGCAAAGTTTGCTCGGGGTGCGCGGGGCGTGGTGCTAAACCATTCCTGCAGCAACGACTGCAAAGGGAGAAACGTGGATGCTAGGCAGAGGAATCTTCGGCAGCCGCGAGGTGGCGCTGCCCAACGAGGTCGCCGTCTATATCACCGAGGATGACAGCGGCACCCTGGTGGGTGTGGTGCTGCCGCCCGGGGCCAAGGCCAATCCCGCAACGCCGGGCGACCTGCCAAGCAGCGCCGGTACGGTGCAGCGCAGCGCCGCGCTTGCGATCAATGATGGAATCCGGAAATCTCAGGCGCTGATGGCGCCGCTGGTCATCATTGACCCCTTTGGAGTTTGGAACGCCGATTGGGGGGAGTTGCGCCCACACTAAGGGCGGCCTTTCTTTGCAAGAAACGCCTCAGCCACCCCGAGTGGGCGTGCGGCAGTCCCGTGCCAATACCCTCCATCACTTGTACCCACCCGGCCACACCGTCAGTCGATAAAGAGCTGGCCTCCTATCGGGAGAGCTATCGGGAAAGCCGGTTTTTCCGCGTCTAGCCATGCGACATGCGGCAAACGTCGCAATCAGTTGCTCAGGCACGATAATGATTGGTTATCGTGTCACAGGCCTGCGGCTAATCACCTACCGCTAGCAGCTCAGCGGCTGTTCGAACCGTTGAATGCCATGACTAACAGGAGACGGCCTCAGCTGCTTTCCCGCAGCACCAACTCATGCCCCACATCGTAGCGGATCGGCGCTTCACGACCCTCGGCACGGTCGAGAATCAGCCGGGCGGCGGCCTGGCCAATCTCGTAGCCACGCGTGCGCACCGTGCTGAGCCGGGGCACGATCTCCGCCGCGATCTCAAAATCACCGTAGCCGGCGATCGCCAGATCCTCCGGCACCCGGATGCTCTGGCGCTGGCAGTCGAAGATCAGGCCGGCTGCAAAGACATCGGTGCTGCAAAAGATCGCGTCCAGCCGTGGCTCGCGCATCCGGAGCGCCTCCAGTGCCAGCCGGCCGCCCGCGAAGCCATTGTGCTCCTCAGCATGGAACACGAGGTCGTCGCGCAGACCGGCCTCGATCAGAGCACGCTGGAAGCCCAGCTGCCGTTCCAGGAAGCGGCTGTTGTCGGCCGGCGCGTAGCCCGCATAACCGATGTGGCGATATCCCCGTGCGATCAGATGCCGGCCCATGGCATAGGCGGCGGCGCCGAGGTTGAAACCCACCGCCATGTCGATGACCGGCTCGCTGAGGATCCAGCTTTCCACCACTGGCAGCCCGGCCTGGCGTAGCAGCGCGACGCTTTGCGGCAGATGAGTGTTGCCGGTCAGCACGATGCCATCGGGCCGGCGGCCGAGCACCGCCTGCAAGCTGCTCAACTCCCGCTCCGGCGTGTCGGCAATGGCGAGCAGCAGCTCGTAACCACGATCGGCCAGGGTGTCGCTCAGCCCCTGCACGGTGCGGGCGAAGCTGGAGTTGCGGATCGAGGGTACGATCGCGGCCACGACCTGACTGCGCCCGGATGCCAGGGTGCCAGCGATCCGGTTAGGGACGTAGCCCAGTTCCGCCGCCACGGCGAGGATGCGCGCCCGCGTGTCCGGCAGGACCACCGCCGGCCGGTTGAAGGCATTGGACACGCTCATCAAGGAGACGCCGGCGGCACGGGCCACGTCGCTCATGCGGATTGGGAGCCGGCGGGGAGGCTGGGTCATCTCTGGGGCCATATCCCAGAATCTGATCTGGCTGAAGCATCGGCCTAGGACTGGCTACAAGGTAAGCAGGAGGGGCAGGGGGTGGCGAGAAGTGCTGAAAGCCTAAACGGAATGACTTGCCGAAGCGCATTTTAGCGCTACAAAATAGCGCGGCTTAGGCTCGTTGCCCTTCACAGGATCGTCCAGATGACCTTCTCTCTCGCCGCTCGCGACCCCGCGACCGGCATGTTTGGTATCGCCACCGCAAGTTCTTCCATTGCCGTGGGCAATCGCTGCCCCTGGGCACGGGCCGGCATCGGCGCCGTTACCACGCAGCACCGCACGGACACCCGGGCCGGGCCGCTGGGTCTGGACCTGCTGGCGCGCGGCTATAATGCTCAGGAGGTGGTCGATCTGCTGGTCGCCGGCAGCGAGTACCCTGGCCAGCGGCAGTTCGCGGCCATCGACCGCGAAGGCCGCACAGCCTTCTTCAATGGACCGGAAATCACCTCAATCAACGCTGCGGCCAACGGCTCGCAATGCGTTTCCACCGGCAATTTCCTCGCCAATGTCGGGGTGGTGCAGGCCATGGTTGATGGCTTCGAGGCCAGCGCGGATCAGGCCTTCGTCGAACGCCTGTTGCGGGCGCTGGAGGCCGGGGTGGCGGCAGGGGGCGAGACCCAGCCGGCTATGGCAGCGTCCTTGCTGGTGGTCGACCGTCACGCCTGGCCGCTGGTCGATCTGCGCGTCGACTTCGAGCCGGACCCGGAACGCGCGCTACGCCGTCTTTGGAGCCATTACGAGCCGCTGGTCGAGCGCTTTGTCACCCAGGTGCTGCGGCCTTTCGAACTGCAGCCCCTCATTAACTCCGCCCTGACGGTTTGAGGAGATAGGCATGACCCTTCCGATTCACGCCACCCGTCGTACCATGCTGGGCGGACTGCTGGCGCCGCTCGCCACGCCGGCCGTGCTGCGCGCGCAAACGGTCTTCCCAAACCGGCCGATCACCCTCATCGTCTCCTTCCCCGCCGGCGGTAGCAGCGATGTCACCGCGCGCATCGTGGCCGACGGCATGTCGCGTACACTGGGCCAGTCGGTGGTGGTGGAGAACCGGCCTGGCGGAGCCACCGTGATCGGTGCCAATGCTGTTCTGCAATCGGCCAAGGACGGCTATACGCTGCTCTTTGCCTCGACCTCGGCGCTGACCACCAACCCACACCTCTTCCGCAACCTGCCCTACAAGACCGCGGATTTCGCCCCGGTCTCGATGGTGGCTGTTGCTCCCTGGATCATTGCTGGCACGCCGACCATCCCAGTCACGACACTCCAGGAACTTGTTGCCTATGTAAAAGCGCGACCGGGCCAGATGAACTATCATCATTATGGCCCCGGCACCGGCGCGCATCTTTTCGCCGAGATGGTGTTGAATGCCACCGGCATGCAGGCGGAGGCGATCGTCTATAAGGGAGAGGCACCGGCTCTGACGGCGCTGAGCACCGGCGAGATCCAGTTCATGCCGGCCAACATCAGCGGCGCCTTGCTGGAGCAGCACCGTGCCGGTCGCATCCGCATCCTGGCGGTCGCCGACGCTGTGCGCAGCCCGGCGGCACCCGACGTGCCGACGTTTGCCGAGGCAGGCTATCCGCAGGTCGTCGCTAATTCCTGGTTCGGCATCGCCGCACCAGCTGGCACGCCTGCGCCAGTACTGGCGCGGCTGCAGCAGGGTGTGGAGGCTGCCATGGCTCTGCCAGATGTGCGCAGCCGGATCGAGACCACCGGCTTCATACCGCAGTCCTCGACAACTGAGGCGATGGCGCAGACTATTCGTGAGCATTCACAGCTGTGGGGCGACGTGATCCAGCGGCTGGGCATCAAACTGGAACTGTGAGGCAGGGGAGCGGATGGCCATTTGCCGGCCAGGCCGCGCCAACGGCAGTCGTGACCTGCAATGTGGCGACTGCCGCTGAACCGTTCGTCCAGCACGTGACCTGAGGATTATCAGGTGCCGGCAAGATATGCTGGACCAGCAGCCCCGCCGGGATCAGGGGCTGCAGATGCTTGAGCATGACAGGGCTTAACGGTGAGGGACATTTGGCGCCTTATCTGCGTGCCTACCAAAGCAGCACGGAAAATGCGGGAGATCCCACATCGACTTGGCACACACTGCGACGAGAACAGGGTTAGGACGCCGTCATTATGGATGCCGAGAACTCCGCGCCGGAGAAGAGGCCCTGTGCCGAAAGCTGGGCCGAGGCATGGCGGGCCGCGTCCTGCGCATAGGCGATGAGGGCCTCGACCTCCGGCGTATTGGCATGCGGCAGGCCACGCAGAGCTCCCAGGGCCAGCGGGAATTCCGGCTTGATCGGCCGCGCCGTCAGGCCAGGGACGGTTCCGTCAGACAGGAGAAGAGGATTTGCCAGAGCGATGCCGATGCCCGCGCGGGCCAGGCCAATCGCGGTATAGACATTGTTCACCTCCAGTACGCCCTTTGCATGCCCGTTCTCCAGCACGGCCTCGGACACCGCTGCGGGGATGGGGAGATTGTTCCGATCGGCGATGATGGCGGTGTGTTCTGACAGATCCTCCAGCGTGAGGATCGGCTTCGCCGCCAACGGATGGTCCGACGCCATGAGGCCAGCCAGCGGCGTGACCAGTAGCCGTTCCTGCCTATGGTCTGTAGGAGAGGACTCTGCCCCCGGCAGATAGCAGAAGGCGAGGTCGATCGCCTCCTGGCGGAGCAGATCCAGGACCCTGCCCAGGGGCTGAACCTCGATCTTCAGTTGCACTCTTGTCCAACTCCGGCGGAACCGGGCAAGGATCGGCGGCAGGAGCGTGGAGCCGAAGGAAGGGATGCAGGCCAGGCGGAGCGTGGGGGCCGCGGCCTCCTGCAAGGCGACGATCTGCTGCTGAACGACATCCGCCTGCCCGATGAGCCTGTCCACCTGGGGCAGGAGTGCTGTCGCCTGCGGTGTCGGCACCAGCCGCTGACGTGTGCGGACGAACAGGGGCAGACCGATCTGCGCCTCAAGCTCCTTCAGGGCCAGGCTGGCGGCGGGCTGGGTGATGCCGATATGGCGCGCTGTCTCGGAAATGCTGCGCGTGCGCATGAGGATGACAAAGAGGTCCAGCGACCGCAGCGACGGCGCGCGGATCATGCCTGGATGACCAGGGCGGATGTGGCCAGCATGATCTGCGTCCTCCCCACGAACGTTTCGGCGTCCGGCTTATGACCCCATCAGAGTTACTCATTACGACGATGTGAGCGGGATCGCTAGCATGGCCCCGGCGGCGCAGATGATGCAGGAGGGGCCAATCTGCCCCTCTGCCCGCGCCATATGACGGGAGAGATGCGGGTTGAGCATCGACAAGACGAAAACGTTCCGCTTGGGTGTCGATATCGGCGGCACTTTCACGGATATCGTTCTGCTCAGCGAGAGTGGGCAGATCTACACCAAGAAGCTGCTGTCCTCTCCGCCGGACTACAGCGAGTCCATCGAGAATGGCGTTCGCGAGCTGCTGAGGGATGTCGGTGTCGCCCCCAGTCAAGTCACTGAATTCATCCATGGCACGACGGTTGTTACCAACACGATCATCGAGCGCAAGGG
Source organism: Roseomonas marmotae (assembly GCF_017654485.1). Classification (NCBI taxonomy): domain Bacteria; kingdom Pseudomonadati; phylum Pseudomonadota; class Alphaproteobacteria; order Acetobacterales; family Roseomonadaceae; genus Roseomonas; species Roseomonas marmotae. The sequence goes on from NZ_CP061096.1 coordinate 8,273, forward strand.
CGAGCCGATCGCGCTGGTCACCACCAGGGGCTTCCGCGACGTGCTGGAACTCGGCCGCTTCCGCGCGCCCTCGCTGTATGATTCGAGCTTCCGCAAGCTGGAGCCGCTGGCCGAGCGCCGGCTGCGCTTCGAGGTGACGGAGCGCGTCGCCGCCGATGGCAGCGTGCTGCAGCCGTTGGTGGAGGATGAGATCGCCGGCATTGCGGAGCAAATCGAGAAGGAGGGCATCACCTCCGTCGCCATCTGCTTCATCAATGCCTATGCCAATGGTGTCAACGAGAAGATCGCGGCCCGGCTGCTGCGCGAGCGGCTGCCGGACCTGTCGATCTCGACCTCTAGCCAGCTCCTGCCGAAGATCCAGGAATACGAGCGGACCTCCACCACCGCGATGAATGCCTATGTCCGTCCTGTGGCGGAACGGTACATCGATTCCCTGCAGCGCCGGCTGACGGATATCGGCATCACCTGCGACCTCATGATCATGCAGTCCGCAGGCGGCGTGGTTCCGGGCAAGGTGGCGGCGCAGAATCCCGTCTATATCGTGGAATCCGGACCTGCCGCCGGCGTCGTGGGCGCGCAGCGCCTCAGCGGCACTCTCGGCGTCAGCAATATCATGGTTGTCGATGTCGGCGGCACCACCGCCAAGGCATCCCTGATTGAGGACGGCGCCTTCACTGTGGCGACGGAGTCCGAGGTCGGCGGCTCCGCGGCAATGGGGCATCGCCTTATCCAGGGCGCGGGCTACCCGGTGCAGGCGCCGACGATCGATATCGCCGAGGTTGGCGCGGGCGGTGGCAGCATCGCCGCCGTGGACCAGGCGAATGGCCTGAGGGTCGGGCCGCGCAGCGCCGGTGCCGTGCCGGGCCCAGCCTGCTACGGCCGGGGTGGAGAGGCGGCGACGGTGACGGATGCCAACTTGATCCTCGGCTACATCAGCCCTTCCGCGCTGGTGGGCGGCGAGCTGTCGCTGGACCGGCGCAAGGCAGAGCAAGCCGTCGGTTCCATCGCCGGGCGTCTGGATATGGAGCAGGTCGATGCCGCCTATGGCGTCCACCTGATCGCCAACAGCAACATGATGCGGGCGCTGAACGGCGTCTCCTCCGAACGCGGCCGCGATCCCTCGCAATACGCGCTCTTCGCCATCGGCGGCAATGGCTCGGTCCATGGCACCAAGCTGGCCGATGACCTTCGCATGAACATGGTGATCGTGCCGCCCGCCTCGGGCGTCTTCAGCGCGCTGGGCCTGCTTTTCGCGGATGTGGAGCACCAGGTCATCCGCACCTTCTACCGGCACCTGCACGAGGTTGATCCGGCAGCCATGACCAAGATGCTGATGGAGATGGAGCGCGAGGCTCGCGGTCAGCTGGCCGATGGCGGCTTCGACGAGAACCACATGGATATCCGCATCATCGCGGAGGCCCGCTATTTCGGCCAGCAGACGACCCTGCCGCTGACGCTGGAGAGCGCCCGGGTGACGCGGGAGGTACTGGAAGGCTGCTCCACCCAGTTCACCCAGGCACATGAGCTGAACTACGGGTACAACTCGCCGCATGAGAAGATCCAGTTCGTCTCCCTGAAGGTGCTGGGCCGTGGCCTCTGCGACCAGCCCCGGGTGCCGGAGCAGCTGACTGTGCAGCGCGGCAGCAAGGCAAGCGAAACGCGTCGGCAGGTCTATTTCGGGCCGGAGCATGGCTGGATCGACACGCCCGTCATCAGCCGCGGCAGCCTGACCCTTGAACCCCGCCAGGGGCCGGTCATTGTCGAGGAATACGAAAGCACCTCGGTGGTGCGGCCTGGCTGGAGCGTCGAGGTCGATCCCTTTAGCAACATCGTCATGCGGAGGATCGGGGCATGAACAAGATCAACCCCCTCATGAAGGCGGACCCCGTTAAGCGCGAGTTGATCAAGAACGCCCTGGTCACCGTCGCCGACAACATGATCGCGCTGGTGATCCGCACCTCGCGCTCGGTCGTCGTCAAGAACAACCTGGACTTCTCCGCCTCCATCCTCAATGGCCATGGCGAGATGGTGGCGCAGGGCCTGTCGCTGCCGGGCCATCTCGGCGCGACGGAGCCGGCGCTGCGCGGCTGCCTGGAGCATTTTGGGGACAACATCCGGCCCGGCGACATCCTCTGCAACAACGACCCTTATTCGGGTGCCAGCCACCTGAATGACCTTTTCATGTTCCGCCCCATCTTCGTGGGTGATGAACTGATCGCCTTCCTGTCCATCATCATCCATCATACCGACATGGGCGGCCGCGTGCCCGGCGGCAACGCACCCGACAGCACCGAGATCTACCAGGAGGGGCTGCGGATTCCCCCTCTCAAGATTATGGAAGCCGGCAAGCCCAACGAGACGCTGCTCCGCATCATCCGCACCAATGTCCGCGTCTCCGACATGGTGGTGGGCGACATGCTCTCGCAGATGTCGAGCCTGGTCGCGGCCGAGACCGAATTCCGCCGCATCATCAGCGATTACGGCGCGGACACCGTACGCTTCTACATGTCCGAGCTGATCGACTATGCCGAGCGGCTGACGCGCCAGGGCATCGCGGCCCTGCCGGACGGCACCGGCGAGTTCACAGATTGGATCGACGAGGATGGCGCCGGCGGCCCGCCGGTCCGCATCCAGGTCCGGCTGACGGTCCAGGGTGATTCCGCCGAGATCGACTTCACCGGCACCTCGCCGCAGACCAGCGGGGCCATCAACCCCAACCGTTATTTCGCGGTGGGATTGTCGCTGGCGGTCCTGCGCACGGTCCTCGATCCCAGCATTCCCGCCAATGCCGGCTTCAATCGGGCGGTGAAGGTGATCACGCCCGAGGGCTGCTTCGTCAATCCGCGCTTCCCGGCCCCGGTGGGCGCGCGCGGGCTGGCGGGCTTCCGCGTGCGCCACGCCGTCTCCGGCGCGCTGGCGATGCTGCTGCCGGACCGCGTCGGCGCCTGCGTGGGCGGCAGCGAGTTCGCGCTGGTGCTGGCGGGCTATCCCAAGGGCAAGTCGCCCTTCCTGACGCTCGAATTCCACAATGTCACGGGCATCGGCGGCGGCCCGGACCGCGATGGCCAGGATGGCGGCCCCTATGGCCTCGCTAATATCGCCAATGTCCCGGTGGAGGTGATCGAGGCGGAAGGCCCCGTGCGTGTCGAATGCTACGCCTTCCTGCCGGATACCGGGGGCGCGGGGCGGTACCGTGGCGCGCTAGGCCTGGTGCGGGAGTACCGGCTGCTGGAGGAGGAGGCCCTCATCCAGCTGCGCTCGGACCGTCAGGTCAATCGGCCCTATGGCCTCTTCGGCGGCGATCCTGGCGCGCCGGGCCGCATCATCATGAATCCTGGCACGCCGGAGGAGCGTGTCGCCCCGGCGAAGTTCATCGGCAAAATGCGCCAGGGTGAGTTGTTGCGCGCAGAGATGCCGGGCGCTGGCGGCTACGGGAACCCGATGGAGCGCGACCCGCATGCCGTCGTGAACGATGTGCTACAGGGGAAGATCTCCGTAGAGAAGGCGCGTGAGATCTACGGCGTTGCCGTCGATCTGGCCGGGCACGCCGACCTGGATGCAACGCGGGCATTGCGCGAGAAGCGCGCCTCCTGAATGGCCGGCCAGGGCTCCTCGGAGCCCTGGCACAGAACAAAGATCGCTACAGCGTAGCGGCACCCTTGCCAGGAGCGGCTTGGGGCGAGCAAGGGGAAGACCATGAGATTTAGTCGTCGTACAGTTCTCGGAACAGCAATGGCTGCGGCGGTTCCGGCCTCAGCGCAGGCGGCCTTTCCGAACCGCCCCATCCGGATCATCGTGCCCTTCGCCGCAGGGGGTAATGTCGATCTGCAATGCCGCATCCTTGCGGAAAAGATGGGCCAGCTACTGAAGGGCACCATTCTCGTCGAGAACCGGGCCGGCGCCGGCGGCGCGATTGGCGCCGAGGCGGTAGCCCATTCGGCGCCTGATGGCTATACGCTGCTCGGCGGTTCCAATGGCCCGATGACGGTCTCGCCCGCGCTCCGCACCGATCTTGGGTATGATCCGCTCCGCGATTTCGCACCCCTGGCACTGACATCGCGCGCGCCGATGGCTCTGGCGGTCTCGAAGAAGCTGGGCGTTGACACGCTGCAAGATTTCCTCGCCCTCGCCAGCTCCAGGCCCGGCCATGTCACTGTCGCCAGTTCCGGCACGGGCTCCAGCAGCCACCTCGTGCTGATCGATTTCGGCCTGACGACGCGAACCTCCTACGAACACATTCCCTATCGTGGGGCGAGCGCGACAGTCCCGGACCTGATCTCCGGCAATGTCGATGGCGTCATGACCGAGGTCTCCAACATCTCTCCCGCTCATGCGGCAGGACAGGTCAAGATTCTCGGTATCGCCGCGACCAACCGTTCTATGCTGGTGCCGGAGGTTCCGACCTTCGCACAGGCCGGGGTGCCGGGTTTCATCGCCTTCAGCTTCTGCGGCCTCTTCGCCCCGGCGCGAACGCCTGAGGCGGTTCTACAGGTGCTGAGCCGTGCCGCGGCCACTGCACTGACGGACCACGAGGTCCGCAAGAAGTTCGAGGACATCGGCCTGGAGATCCCGGAGGCACAGGAGACCGCACCGGCGAGCATGTCCAGTGTTCTGAAGCGCGAACTGGAGATAGCGCGTCGGGTTGGAGCGGCGGCGGGCATTAAGCTGCAGAACTGAAGCCTGTGTTGATGGCACCGCCAGGTTGGGCGACCCCAGCTTGCCCAAGCGTTCCACCTCCGGATAGCGTGTGGGATGATCGCACCTGCCGCCTACCCCGGCTTCGCCGGATATCGCCTCCCGGCCGGGATCATCAGCCAAGCTGTGTGGCTCTACTTCCGCTTTTTGCTCAGCTTGCGGATGGTAGAGGAGATGCTGTCCTTCCGCAGCATCGTCGTCAGCTATGAGACACTGCGGCAGTGGGGTCGCAAGCTCGGCCAGGCATTTGCTAACCAGATCCGCCGCCGGCTGCCTCAGGCCGGTGACAAGTGGCATCTGGATGAGGTCCCCTCAAGATCAACGGTGTGACGCATTAGCTTTGGCGTGCCGTCGATCAGGCAGGAATGGTGCTGGACGTGCTGGTAAAGAGCCAACGGGACAAGCAAGCAGCCAAGCGGCTCCTCAGGAAGCTACTGAAGCGGCAGAGGCGGCCACCACGGGTCATGATCACCGACAAGCTGGCAAGCTTCGGTGCCGCGAAGATGCCTCCAGTCGAGAATCGCCAGAACAAGGGGTTGAACGACAGGGCGGAGAACTCCCATCAACCGATGCGACGACGAGAGCGGCAGATGAAGCAGTTCATGTCGGCGGGTCAGGCACAATGCTTCCTTTCCGTGCACGGCGGGATTAACAACCTCTTTCCTCTTCGCCGCAAGGATGTCACCGCCAGCGAGCACTGCGCCGCGAGGCCGCGGGCGTTCAGCGTCTGGTTCGGGGTCAACGGGGCCTCTGGGCGGTCTTGATCGTCCTTGATCCCGCGGCCCATCCATCAGCCTCGCCGCATGGAGGTCAGCAAGTTGACGATGCCGATGCCCTGCTACTGCCGGTGGCGCCTGGCAGGAGCGCTGACGCAGTGCGGCAAAGCCGCGCCGATGGCGGCTATTCCATCGCGACGTTGTTCCGTCGGACTACCGCGCCCCAATGCGCGAACTCGTCGCGCAGGAAGGCGGCCGCCTCCTCCGGGTCCGCGCTGTAGCGCGGCACAGACCCAATGGTGAGGAGGCGCGCCTCGATTTCCGGACCGCTCATGGTGGCCCGGATCGCGGCATGCGTCTCAGCCAGGGTCTTCTGCCCAACGCCGCGTGGATAGATCGCCATGAGCCAGGCGACGGCAGTCAGTCCCGGCATGCCCTGTTCCGCCAGCGTCGGTAGGTCTGGCAAGCTGGCCAGCCGCTTCTCCGTGGCTGGGTGTGGTGAAGAGCAGCGTGTAGCCATCCGGCGTGGCCCGCGCGGCCCGGAGGGTCGCTACATTGCCGCCGGCGCCGGGGACGTTCTCGATCACGACCGGCGTGTTGCCCAGTTCCGGGCCGAGCTGGTCGAAGATAACCCGCGCCGTGACATCCACCACCCCTCCGGGCGGGAAAGGCACCAAGACGCGGATGGGACGGTCCGGATAGGCGGCCTGCGCGATGGCCGGCGCGGCGAGACCAGCCAGAAGGGTACGGCGGTGGATGATCATGAATGGATCCCGTCAGCTCGCGGATGCGGTGCGGAAGACGCCGGAATGCGAAGGTGGTCAGGTCCGGCAGGGGGCGTGTCCGACGCGGTGTGCTCCCCTACTGCGGCTGGATGCCGGTGCGGCGGATCACCTCGCCCCAGGCATCGATGTCCTGGCGCAGCCTTGCCGCCATCTGCTCGGGCGTATTGGGCATCGGCTCCACGCCGAGTTCCAGCAGCCGCTGCCGGATATCCGGCGCGGCCAGGATCGCGGTGACGTGCTGGTTCAGCATGTCCACCACGGCCTTCGGCGTGCCTGCCGGCGCGAACAGGGCGTTCCAGCCGACGATGGCGTAGTTCGGCAGACCCGCTTCGCGCAGTGTCGGCAGATCCGGCAACAGCTGGGAGCGGCGCTCCCCGGTGCTGGCGATGGCGCGCACCTGGCCACCCTCCAGGGCGCCGCGTGCGCCCGCGTAGGATTCGAAGCCGATATCGGTATCTCCGCGTTGCAGCGAGGTCAGGACCTCCGGTGTGCTGCGGTAGGGGATGACCGTCGCGTTCATGCCCGCCGCCAGCTTCAGCCATTCGCCCGCGATGTTCTGCGTGCTGCCGGAACCGATGGTGGCGATGGACAGGCTGTCCTGCGCCCGCGCCTTGACGTCGGCATAGCTGCGCAGCGGGGACTGGCTGCCGGTCAGCATCAGAAGGTCGAACGCCGCGAGGCCGGAGATGGCCGTGAAATCCGCCACCGGATCATAGGGCAAGGAGGCGAAGAGCCACTTGTAGATGGCGTTGCCCGTGGTCAGGACCGCCAGTGTCTGCCCGTCCCGCTCGGCGCTGGCTGCCGCGCGTGCCGCCACCGAGCCGCCGGCACCAGGCCGGTTGTCGATCAGCACGGGCTGGCCGAGGCGCTGCGACAGCCGTTCGGCCACGATGCGGATGGTGATGTCGGCGAGCCCGCCTGCGCCGAAGCCGACCACGATCTTGATCGGACCAGCCGGCGCCCGCTGTGCCAGGGCCGGAGCAGCCATGGATGGCGCGGCGGAACCGAGCAAGCGCAGGAGGCCGCGTCGGCCCAAGCCGGTGGCGACGTGTCGCACGGTGTTTCTCTCCCTCTGGACCGCGTTCTACCGGGCTCACTTTCACCGCGATGGGTGGTGGCCAAAGGATACACGCAGGCTGGCCGGCGCCGGTCAGGCTACGGCAGGCGGTGCCTGATCGTGCTATCACTTCTTCATCCGGCGATATTCTTGCTGGCTATATCATTGCCCCCGGCCAAAGGCTGTGCGGCGAAGCAATGGGTTTGGCGAGGACCGAAGCGCCGGCCGACGCACTCAGGGAACGATGCGCCGGGGTGCCCTGCGAGCGGCTCTGCCGCTAAGCTCGCGTTCCTGTTTTGGTCTTCTGGCGCCGTAACACCCCGGGCGCCATGGAAGCGGCATGCTAACCCGTGCCGCAGATCCGCCCGACCTCACCCAACTGGAGGCGATGGCGGCGCAACTGGCGGCCAGCGGCCACTATCGTGTGCTGCGGCGGATCGCGCCCCGGCCGGCGCTGACACCGCCCCCAGGCACCCCCACCCGGCTCGGCCTGCTGCTCGATCTGGAGACCACCGGGCTCGATGCCGCGCAGGACGAGATCATCGAGATGGCGATGCTGCCCTTCACCTATGGGCTCGACGGCACCGTCTATGCAGTGGGCAAGCCCTTCAGCCGGCTGCGCCAGCCCACCCGCCCCATCCCGCCGGCGGTCACGGCCCTGACGGGGCTGACGGATGAGCAGGTGGCGGGGCAGCAGATCGACCCCGCGGAGGTGGCTGCCTTCATCGCGCCTGCGGCGCTGATCATTGCCCACAATGCCGGCTTCGACCGGCGCTTTGCCGAGGCCTTCTGCCCGGCCTTTGTGGAGAAGCCCTGGGCCTGCTCGCAGCGGGGGATCGACTGGGCTGCTGAAGGCTTCGAGGGCAGCAAGCTAAGTTACCTCGCGATGCGGCACGGGCTGTTCTTCGAGGGACACCGGGCGCGGCACGACTGCGAGGCGACGCTGGAGATCCTGGCCCGTCCCTTGCCCGCTTCCGGCGTGCCTGGCCTGGCGCGGCTGCTGGAGGGGGCGCGGCAGCCGCGCTGGCGGATCTGGGCCACGGATGCGCCCTTTCACCAGAAGGACCGCCTGAAGGCCCGCGGCTACCGCTGGAACGCGGAGGAGAAGGGCCCGGCGCAGCCGCGTGCCTGGTTCATCGAGGTGGCGGAGGCCGAGCGCGCGGCGGAATGCGCCTTCCTCTGCCAGGAGATCTATGGCCGCGAGTGGGAGCCGGTGATGCAGCGGATCACCGCCCTCGAACGCTACTCGGTCCGCGGCTGAGGAATACCAGACGGGGTCGTGCCGCGCGGGCCTCAGGACGAGTGCCGGATGGGGTCAGTCCTTGTCTTGGGTAAGGAAAATCCTTACTTTGGGCCCATGATCACCAGCCGGCTCACCAGCAAAGCCCAGACGACGATCCCCCAGCCGGTCCGGGCGGCCTTGCGTCTGCGGGAGGGGGATGAGATCGCCTATACGATCGAGCAGGGGCGGGTCGTGCTGACCCGCGTCCAGCCGGAGCGCGCCGCCGACGATCCGTTCCGCACCTTTGCCGAATGGGAAAGCCCGGCCGACGCCAAGGCCTATGCCGGGCTTTGAGGTCTGGGACCTGGTGAAGGTCCCCTTTCCCTACACCAACCGCCCCGTGCAGCAGCGCCGCCCGGCCCTGGTGATCGCGGCGCCAGAAGCCTCCGGCACGCCAGTGCTGCTCTGGGTGCTGATGGTGACCAGCGCCGAGAATCGTGGCTGGCCCGGGGATGTGACGGTCTCGGACCTGACCGAGGCCGGGCTGCCGGCTCCTTCTGTCGTGCGCCCCGCCAAGATCGCCACCATCGAAGCTGGCGATGCGGAGCGGATCGGGCGTCTGCCGGAGCCAGACCAGCGGCAGGTCGCCCAGGCACTCCGCGCCAGTCTCGGCGGGGTATTGGCGCAGTAATCACCACTGTGCTGGCTGCAACGGGGTAAGCCGCCGGCCATGCCCAACGCCTGTCGGTCCACGATCAGGCGCTCACAGGCCGTGGTCGCACCAGCAGGAGGCGGGTTGAGAAGTCATTTCCGTATCCCCGCCGAGGCGCCGCTGAGAAGGATCCTCTGACACAGGCAGCCCGTCAGCTGCCGCTCCTGAGTATGGTGAGCGCGGGCCGGCCGTTGCCGCGGCTCAGAAATCATTTCCGAGCGGGCCACGCCCAGATGGTCTTGTCGCACCGTGATATGATGCCTGCCCGGCATCCAGTTCGGCTTCACGACGAAGGCGTTGCAGAATTTCCGGGCATTGTCAGGGGGGTAATGCTGGAGGAACCGGGCAGCCTCTCCACGTGGCAGGAAGACCGCTCGGAAGTGAGTTCGGCGTTCCGCCGCGACAGTGCCGGCGCGCCACGTCCATCTCAGGCATCATGATCGCCGATATTCCAAGTCTGGCCATTGCTATGGCGCGGCGCTGGTCTATCCAGCTGAGCGGGAGGCGGGAGGGATCCCGGCCGCAACCGGCTCTACCTGGTTGACTGTATTGCCAGAGCAGCGCGGCACCTTTTCTCAGCCTGCCTGCCCTCCTCGCTGCGAAGAGCGCAAGTTCTGCAAGGACACGCGCCTGTGCCTCACGAACGCGCTCGCTACCGGGCATCCCAGCGGATTCTTTTCACCGAAACGCCGCAGCACGTCCCGCATGTCATCTTCTCAACAGAGGGCGGTGACATTGCACGATCTGTTGTCGGCGCGCCGGTGGCGGCAGCCATCTCAGGACAATATCTGCTGGACGCATGATGTGCGCGGGCCTCTTGCCCATGCTGCTCTCCAACGCGCCACGCGTTTGATGAATTCTTCTCTGTCAGGAACAGAGGATTTCCAAGAAAAGTGCGGCACTTTCTCATCATGCTGGAAGAATCGGGCAACTGTTGTTCTAATGCCACATCACCTGCTCCTTCATCTGCCAATAAGGGAAGTGCCTGACCGTGAATCAACTCACTTTTGCACGCCACAGGCAGCTGCTGAGCTCTCCACAACAGTCCACGCCGGTTGCCAGGATGTCGGATCAGCGAACCTACTGCTTCACTCTCGGCAAGAGCGCAACGGAGAGCGCGTGGCCGAAGTCGAACCACGAAGAGATGACCTGGGAGCAACTGGCCGAGTTCCTGACGACCCACGAGGTCGGCAAGAAGGAGGGCAGTTGCATTGTCCCCGCCATCTTCCGTGGCGAGCGTCGCAAGAAGGGCGAAACCGAGCAGATCGACTTCATGATGCTCGACAGTGATACCGGCGTCTCGCTGGAGGAGCTTGCCGCGCAGATCCAGGCGCGCGGTCTGCGGGCCGTGATCTCGTCCTCCTATTCGCACAAGACGGAGTTCAGCAGCGTCAAGGAATCGACCTGGAAGAAGTGGGCCGAGGAGAACGGCGGGGAAGATCCGAAGAGATACCTGCGGGAGCATGGCGTGGTGCCGGCGGTGGCCGATACCGGGTTCCTGCTGCATGTCGAGGACGGCCGGCAGGTCATCCACCACGACCAGATGCCGAAGTTCCGCGTGGTCCTGCCCCTGCGGAAGCCCTGGCGCGCCGCCGACTACCCCTCCCAGGAGGCCGCGAATGCCGCCTGGAAGGCAGGAGTGGAACTCACTTCGGCCGCGCTGGGGTTCCGGCACGACGCCTCCACCACGGACACCAGCCGCCTGTTCTACGCGCCCAGATGCCCGGCTGACGGGCCTGCGCCGCAGACGGCGATCCTCGACGGCGAGCCGCTGGACCTGGACGCGCTGGAGGAGGAGGAGGGCATCTCGGCCGACGATCTGGTGGTCAAGGCCGTCCGCAAGGGCGAAAAGGTGTTCTACGGCGATTTCGACCTGACGCTCTGGTCGAAGAAGTATGGCGCCCGGTTTGAGATCGTCGAAGCACTCCGGCATCGCGGCAAAGCGAGCTTCATTCATGCGAAAAACGAGGGTAGGCAGCACCTCGTCTGCGTGGACGACGGCGACCACTCCTCGGCGAAGAAGGATACCGCGACCTTCGTCTCCAATGCGTCGGAGGCGCGTGGCGGCGTCAAGGGCTTCACCTACCACTGCCTGCACGCTCACTGCAAAGACAAGGACCGCCTCCACTGGATCACGCGGCTTGTCGAAGAAGAGTGGCTGCTGCTGGAGGATCTGAAAGACCCCGATTTCCTCGTTGAAGTGGACGAGGATGACGATGAGGCCAAGCGCCTAGAGACGATTGGCGATTCTCTCGATGTCGACAGGCTGAAAGCCGGTTTCGGGAAGGCCACGAGCAAGGGCGAGGTGACAACCCTCGCGACGGAGGTTCGGGAAAAGCGGTTCTCCGCGCTCGATCAGGCTGAACTGCTGACCGCCTACCGCGACGCCGTGAAACGCCTCTCCGGCACGAAGCCCTCTATCGCCGAGGCCAAGAAGGCGCTGCGGCCGGCCGCACCGAAGGATAGCTGGCTCTACCTGCTCAAGACCGACGAGGATGGCCGCATCCTCTCGAATCTGGCGAACTCCATTGTCCTCCTCAGTCACGATCCCGTCTGGAAGGGCGTCCTCGCCTTCGACACGCTGGGCCAGCGCGTCGTGGCCCGCAGGCCGATCCCCGAATACGGGGAGGGGAGCCTGGACGACCCATACGACCATCCCGTGAGTTGGTCCGACCACCTGACCACGGCCACGCGCGTCTATCTCCAGAACTCCGGGATCACGACAAGCAAGGACGACGCTATCGCGGCGATCTACTCCGTCGCCCGCGAGAGCCAGTTCAACGCGCTGGTGGAGCATCTGAGCGGCCTGGAGTGGGACGGCGTTGGCCGCCTCGACACATGGCTCTCCGTCTATTGCGGCGCCGTGGACAACGAATACACGCGAGGCGCCGGCCGGATGTGGCTGCTGGCGGCCGTGGCACGGGCCTACACGCCCGGCTGCAAGGTTGACCACATGCTGGTGCTGGAAGGCCCGCAGGGGGCGCGCAAGTCCACCGTGGGCGCCATCATCGGCGGCCGGTGGTTCACGGACAGCCTGCCGCCGATGGGGCAGGATGATGTCCGCCTCTCGATGGCCCTGCGCGGGAAGTGGATCATCGAGCACTCGGAACTGTCGGGCATCCGCAAGGCCAGGATCGAGGAGGTGAAAGCCTTCCTCACGCGGCAGTCGGAGTTCTTCGTGCCGAAGTTCGGGCGGGAGGAAGTGGAGGAGCCCCGCTCCTGCATCTTCTACGGCTCCAGCAACCCGGACGGCGCGGGCTATCTCTCCGACACCACCGGCAACCGCCGTTTCTGGCCGGTCACGGTGGCCGCCAGGATCGACACCGAGGCCCTGACGCGGGACCGCGACCAGCTTCTCGCGGAGGCCGTGTTCCGCCAGCAGGTCAAGAGGGAGCCCTGGTGGCCGGATGCGGAATGGGAGCGCAACCTCGCCCGGCCCGAACAGGAGTTGCGGGAGGCGGAGGCCGACCCCTGGACCGAGACCGTCGCGAAATGGCTGGACGGGGAGAGCGGCGGCCTGATCGACGAGGCCGGCCGCGAGATCAACAAGCCCCGGATCGAGCGCGTCACCTCCGCCGAGGTCATCGAGAAGGCGCTAGGGGTCCAGGCACGCGACATTAACCGGGGGATGCAGATGCGGATCTCCATCATCATGAAGGGGCTCGGCTGGTTGCAGAAGAAGTCGGGCGGAGGCGTCCGCCGCTGGGTTCGCCCGGATTACGATGCCGTCGAGTTCGACGAGGATGACGCCGCCGGGTTGTGACTGATCCGCCGCGCCGTTTGCACAGCAACCCTCGGAGGGCGACTTCCGGGGGTTTTCTTTTGCCTCAGCCCTGTTCGGGGAGCCTTCCGCCCCGACCTCCGCGAAGTGCCCCAACCTGGGCTTTTGAGGTTGGGGCGCCGTAAGTTGCTGTTTTTACTATCTATGCCCCAACCGACCCAACCGACCCAACCTGTTTTCTATTAATCACTCGGGAGAATTTGTATGCATTCCGTATAGCGGAACGCACACACGTTTAGCCATGGTCCTCTAGGGAAACAGGGGTTTTGGTCGGGGCGGTTGGGGCGGTTGGGGCGGTTGGGGCGGCCGGGGCGCCCTCCTCGGCGGAAACCCCGAAATAAGGGCCTAAAATCGACCCTTCGACCCGAAACCCCGAAATAAGGGCCTAAAATCGACCTTTGGCCCTGAAACGTGGGTTGGGGCGCCCCAACCTCCCCTCCAGCGGGGTTCCGGCCGACCCAACCTCCCGAAAAGCCCGTCAATCGCGCTCACAGGCCGTTTTTCGGGGGTCAAAGGCGCTCTGGGATGTCGGGAGGGCCTTAACTCCGCTCACAGGCCGAAAAATCGCCCTATAGGGCAAAATCCGGCATAGTTTTCCACCGGGGCTCTGCGCCGCCCCCGGTTCCAACCTACCAATGGTAGGGACCCAATGTCTAACCCGCTTTCCCGTGCGATATCAGACGGTTAAACCAAAATCCGGTTAAAGAACCCCGCGCCACAGGCCACCACAGGCGAGGAGAGGCCGGGCCAGCCGGAACCCCGGATCCCAGGCCACCACAGCCAAGTTGAGTCCGGCCATCCCGCTAACCCTCGTCACAGGCCACCGCAGGGTCGGCTAGCCAGCCGTCAGGAGAGAGGCCCTAGAACCGGCCACCAGGGACGGCGGGAAGGGCAGGCAGGAGCAGACTGCAAGAGGCGGGCCTGCGAAAAACGCCTAGATAGACACAAGGGAAGGCATCTGCGGCTTTGTAGCCGCCGTGTGAAACCAGCCTGCCGCAGCCAGTGATCTGATGGTGCTGGCATCCGCAGCAGAGGAGAGGGCTCCTGACGGTCGCACCGATTGCCCCTCGCATCGGCCATTGCCCAGGTTGGACTTGGAACCTCCAGCCTCTCTCAGTCCAGAGCGCCAGCAACGCGGTGGAGGCAAAAGCGTTCTTGATTCGTTCTTATGCTTTCCATAGGTTCGATCCATGGCCGACGATTCGCATCCCCCTGACCCTGCCGACCCTCTGCTCACTGACCTGACGGCCGCAACCCCCGACGAGATCACCGAGGCGCTCTCCTATGCGCTGCGTTACGACGCCCGCGGCAAGCCGCGACCTTCCGGCGGCCAGATGGTGGCCAGCCTCGCCGCCGAGCGGCTGATGGAGCATCTGGCGCTGGCCGGCTTCGTGCTGATGCGCCGGCGCCCGACACCCCCGCACAGCGCCGGATGAGGCCGTGCCCCGCCGCATCCTGGCGCTCTGGCTGCCGCATCTGCCCCTCGACCGGCTGCGGCGGCGGGAGCCGGCGCTGCGGGGTGTTCCCCTCGCCACCTGGAGCACCGCTGGCAACCGCCGCCTGCTGACCGCGGCCGAAGGCCCTGGCCTCTTTGCGGGCCAGGCGCTGGCCGATGCCCAGGCGATCTGCCCGGGGCTGGCACTGCGTCCGGCCGATCCGGAGGCCGATGCCGCGCTGCTGGAGCGCCTCGCCGTCTGGAGCCTGCGCTGGACCCCACTCGCGGCGGTGGATGGCCCCGATGGCCTGCTCCTGGATGTCACCGGCGGCACCACACTGTTCGGCGGCGAGGCCGCCCTGCTGCGGCAGGTGCGCGCCAGCCTGCAACGCGCCGGCTTCGCGGTGCGGGCGGCGCTCGCCGGCACAGCGGAGGCCGCTGCCGCCCTGGCCCGCGCGGCGGACGGTGCGATCGTCCCGCCCGGGCAGGACCTCGCCGCCGTGTCGCCCCTGCCCCTCTCCGTGCTGCGCCTGTCGCCAGACCTGCTCAGCGGCCTCAGCCGCCTCGGCCTGCGCAGCATCGCAGACCTTCTGCGCCAGCCCCGCGCCCCTCTGGCGCGCCGCTTTGGCCGGGTGCTCTTGGATGCGCTGGACGGCGTCAGCGGCGCCCGCAGGCGCCCGGTGCAGCCGCTACGCCCGCCCGCCGAATTCCTGGCGGTCCGCGACTGCCTGGAGCCGATCCTCACCCGTCCCGCCATCGAGCATGTCCTGGAGGCACTCCTGACCGAACTCTGCCGGCAGCTGCTGCAGGCCGGGCGCGGCGCCCGCCGGCTGACGCTCTGCGCCTGGCGGGTGGATGGACAGCTGCAGGAGGTGGCGATCGGCACCGGCGCCGCCTCGCGCGACCTCCTGCATCTGCGCCGCCTGTTTGCCGAGCCGCTGGGGACGCTGGAGCCGGATCTTGGTTTCGAGCGGCTGACGCTGGCGGCGCCGGTCACCGAGCCGCTGGAGGGCCTGCAGGCGGTGCTGCGCGGTGAGCGGGTGGATGCGGATCCCGATCCCGATGAGGCCGACCTCGCCGCGCTGATCGACCGGCTGGCGCAACGCCTGGCCGTGCATCGCCTGCGGCCGCTGGAGAGCCACTGGCCGGAATACGCCGCGGTGCCAGCCGATCCCTTCGAGACAGTGGCCGTGCCGCTGGACTGGGGGGCGGAGCTCCGTCCGGTGCGGCTTCTGGCTACCCCCATCCCGCTGGCGGTCACCGCCGCCGTGCCGGACGGGCCACCGGCGCAGCTGCGCTATGGCGGGGTGGCGCACCGGGTGCTCTCGGTGCTCGGCCCGGAGCGGCTGGAGCCGGAATGGTGGGGCGAGGATGCAGCGCGCCCGGCCCGCGACTACTACCGGGTGCAGACGGTGGAGGGGCCGCGCCTGTGGATCTGCCGTCTGCTCGAGCCCGGCCGGCCGCCGCGCTGGTTCCTGCATGGGGAACTGGCCTGAGCCATGCCGCCCGATTATGCGGAACTGGGCGCCCGCTCCAACTTCTCCCTGCTCGACGGCGCCTCGCATCCCGCCGAGTTGGTGGCGCAGGCCAAAGCCCTCGGCCATGCCGGCATCGGCCTCTGTGACCACAACAGCCTGGCGGGCGTGGTGCGCGGCCATGTGGCGGCCAGGGAACTCGGCCTGCCCTTTGTGGTCGGCACCCGCCTCGTGCTGGCGGATGGCACCGAATACCTCGCCTGGCCCACCGACCGCGCCAGCTACGGCCGGCTGACCACGCTGCTCTCGCGCGGCCGCATGCGATCGCCCAAGGGCGCATGCGACCTCACCCGCGAGGAGCTTTTGGCGCACGCCAGCGGCTGGTGTCTGGCGCTCATGCCACCCCTGCGGCCCGATGCCGCCTTTGCCGCGCGGCTGCGGCAGGACGCGGCGGCGCTGCGCCCGCAGTTGGCACTCCCGCTGTTCTGCGGCGCCTGGTGCCGCCTCGATGGCCAGGACCAGCCGCGGCTGGACCGGCTGGCGGCGATGGCCGAGGCGGCTGGCGCGGCGCTGCTGGCCTCGGGTGACGTGCGCTATCACCACCGCGAGCGGCGGCGTCTGGCCGACGTGCTCACCGCCATCCGGCTCGGCCGCACGGTGGAGACGCTGGGCCGGAGCGCCGAGCGCAATGGCGAGCGGGCGCTGCGCAGCCCGGCGCGGATGGCCCGGCTGTTTGCGCGGCACCCGGCCGCCATCAGCAACACGCTGCGGGTCCTGCAAGCCTGTTCCGGCTTCTCATTGGCGGAACTGCGCCACGAATACCCGGACGAGATCCTGGAGCCCGGCCGCACGCCGCAGCAAACGCTGAGGGATCGCGTCTGGGCGGCGGCAGAGGCGCGCTGGCCGCGCGGAGTGCCAGACGACATCCAGGCGCGGCTGCGCCACGAGCTGCGGCTGATCGCGCAGCTGCACTACGCCGCCTACTTCCTCACCGTGCACGAGATCGTCCGCTTTGCGCGGAGCAAGGGCATTTTGTGCCAGGGGCGCGGCTCGGCGGCCAATTCCACCTGCTGCTACGTGCTGGGCATCACCGCGGTGGATCCCTCCAAGCACGACCTGCTGTTCGAGCGCTTCGTCTCGGCCAACCGCAATGAGCCGCCCGACATCGACGTCGATTTCGAGCACGAGCGGCGGGAGGAGGTGATCCAGCACATCTACGAGCGCTACGGCCGCGAGCGGGCGGCGATCGCCGGCACCGTCATCCGCTACCGCGCCCGCTCGGCGGTGCGCGAGGTCGGCAAGGCGCTGGGGCTGTCGGAGGACGTCACCGCCAGGCTGGCCAAGGGGTCCTGGGGGCCAGGGCGCGACAGCAGCCTCAGTGAGGTCGCTAGCTCCGAGGGGTTGGATCCGATGGATCGCCGCCTCGCCTTGGCCTTGGAACTCGCCGAAGACATCCAAGACTTCCCGCGCCACCTGGCGACGCATGTGGGTGGCTTCGTGATGAGCCGGGGGCCGCTGATCGAGCTGGCGGTGGTGACCAACGCGGCGATGGAGGGCCGCACCGTCCTCGAGTGGGACAAGGACGACATCGATGCCCTCGGCCTGCTGAAGGTCGATGTGCTGGCGCTCGGCATGCTCTCCTGCCTGCGCCGCGGCTTTTCTTTGTTAAGGCAGCACCACCGGATCGAGTTGGATCTGGCCGGCGTGCCGAAGGACTGCCCCAAGACCTATGCCATGCTGCGGCGGGCGGACAGCCTCGGCGTCTTTCAGGTGGAGAGCCGGGCGCAGATGAACATGCTGCCGCGGCTCAGACCGGAGCGATTCTATGACCTGGTGATCCAGGTAGCGATCATCCGCCCCGGCCCGATCCAGGGCGACATGGTGCATCCCTACCTGCGCCGCCGCTGGGGCGAGGAGGAGCCGGTCTACCCCTCTCCCGGCAAGGAGCACGGCCACCCCGATGAGCTGAAGAACGTCCTGCAGCGCACGCTGGGCGTACCGCTGTTCCAGGAGCAGGCGATGCGCGTGGCCATGGTCGCCGCCGGCTTCACGCCGGAAGAGGCCGACAAGCTGCGCCGGGCCATGGCGACCTTCAAGCACACGCAGGGGGTGGGCGAGTACCGCGAGCGGCTGATCACCGGCATGGTTCGCCGCGGCTACCATCCCGAGCTCGCCGAGCGGGCGTTCAAACAAATAGAAGGCTTCGGCTCCTACGGCTTTCCGGAGAGCCATGCCGCCTCCTTTGCCCACCTGGCCTATGCCTCCTCCTGGCTGAAGTGCCACCATCCGACGGTGTTCGCGGCCGCCCTGCTGAACAGCCAGCCGATGGGCTTCTACGCGCCGGCGCAGATCGTGCGGGATGCCAAGGAGCACGGCGTCGAGATCCGCCCGCTGGATGTGAATGCCAGCCTCTGGGACTGCGCGCTGGAGCCGGAGCCCAGAAGTGCCGAGGGCTATGCGCTGCGGTTGGGCCTGCGGCTGGCCTCCGGCCTCTCGGCGCAGGACGGCCAGCAGATCGTCAAGGCCCGCAGCGGCGGCAACGGCTCGCCCTTCGCCTCGCCGGAAGAAGTGGTCAGAAGGGCCAACATCACCCGCAAGGCGATGGAGGCGCTGGCGCAGGCGGATGCCTTTCGCAGCCTGGGCACCGGCCGCCGGGCCGCGCTCTGGGCGGCCAGGGGCGTGGAGAATGATGTCCCTCCTCTGCTCCAGCTGGCGGTGGAACAGGCCGCAGTTGGTGAGCCACCGCTGCTGAGAGAGCCCGCGCCGGACCTGCCCCAAGAGAGCCTCGGTCAGGCGGTGGTGCTGGACTACACCGCGACCGGGCTGACACTCGGAAATCACCCGCTGGCGCTGCTCAGGCCGCAGCTGCGGGCGCTGAGCTGCCGGGACACGCGGGGGATCGCCCGCCTGCCGCCGGGGAGCCGGGTCAAGCTCGCCGGCCTCGTGCTGATGCGGCAGCGGCCGGGCACGGCCAAAGGGGTGGTGTTCGTCACCGTCGAGGACGAATTTGGGACCGCCAATCTGGTGGTCTGGGCCGATGTGGGCGCGCGGGACCGGGCGGCGCTGCTGGGTGCCCGGCTGCTGCTGGTGGAGGCGAAGATCGAGCGCGAGACGGAGCACGCCGAGGTGCCGATCACCCACCTGATCTGCCGGACGCTGGTCGACCGCACCGACCTGCTGAACAGCCTGATGCACCGCGAGACGAACCTGCCCTGGGGTGACGCGGCGCTGGGACGTGCGGATGAGGTGCGGCGACCTGATCCGGGATCACGGCGATCGGTGAAGATGCCGGGGAGCCGGGACTTTCATTAGCAGTCGCACGCGTCGCTGCTTGGTCGGAGCGCACGAGACCATCCTGTCCACCGGCACCATCTGGTCCCCGGTGCTGCTGATGCGCAGCGGTAATGACACACTGCGACACTGCACGCACGCGAACTGACGATGCGTGCCGATCTGTCGAACGTGGGCGAGGCCTAAGCATCCATCGATGGGCGTTTCCGCCTTCCTGCTGCCTGGTCAGCGCCAGCGTGTTGCTGGCCTCGTCCGGTTCCTCCCCGCGCCTGCGGGGAACACGCAAACACCCTCAAGAAAACCGAAACCCCGGCCTTTTGGCCGGGGTGTTGGGTAGCCACGCGGTTCTTCCGTTTGCTGTGCCATCCGGTCACGGTGGAGCAGAACTCCACCCGGTTGCCAGCCCAGCCGAGGCCAGGCGTCCGATCCAGGCAGCGCAATACCTAAGCGCCTTTTACGACCTGTTCAAGGCGCTTCTGCCTGGCGCGCGCTGGATCACCGTGCATCCCAATGGCCCCGGGACCAAGGGGCAGTCCGTCCTGGTGCAGCCGGCGGAGAATGGCGCCATGCGCGGCGGTTCATCCCCGCGCCTGCGGGGAACACAGTAGGCTTTCCATTTGCCTCGCCCATCGGGCCGGTTCATCCCCGCGCCTGCGGGGAACACGCCAGCGGCTCGCCCATGATCTCCCAGAGGGCCGGTTCATCCCCGCGCCTGCGGGGAACACGGCCCCATCGCCTTCAAGCCCACCACCGAGGACGGTTCATCCCCGCGCCTGCGGGGAACACCTGGTCATAAAGGGCGAGCGCCCCTGCGACGGCGGTTCATCCCCGCGCCTGCGGGGAACACGGGATGTTCCGCCGCTTCGACTGGCTCTACAACGGTTCATCCCCGCGCCTGCGGGGAACACGCGGCAGCAGCGCCGCCACCCCCAGCCTGCATCGGTTCATCCCCGCGCCTGCGGGGAACACTTCGCCGCCTGGGCCTGCTCCTGGGAGGCGACCGGTTCATCCCCGCGCCTGCGGGGAACACTCGGCGGCAATGTCGGCGTTGTTGTCGCGGCCCGGTTCATCCCCGCGCCTGCGGGGAACACTCGGCGGCCATCTCGGCGATCGCGTCCTCTAGCGGTTCATCCCCGCGCCTGCGGGGAACACCCGGTCGCCAGAAACCGCGAAACGGCTGTCGGCGGTTCATCCCCGCGCCTGCGGGGAACACCGCAAGGCCCTCAGTGACGACATTCGCGATATCGGTTCATCCCCGCGCCTGCGGGGAACACCGGTGTCAGCGGGCGGGGTCATGCGGGGGCTCCGGTTCATCCCCGCGCCTGCGGGGAACACAAGCGCGATCCCTACAAGGATTTCGCGACGGTCGGTTCATCCCCGCGCCTGCGGGGAACACTCGATGGTCCCGCGCATCAGCGGGAGATGCACCGGTTCATCCCCGCGCCTGCGGGGAACACGTCAGGCCCGACGATGACCGCATTCGGCACGGCGGTTCATCCCCGCGCCTGCGGGGAACACGAGGCGGGCCGGTTCACCGAGAACCTGCCGGGCGGTTCATCCCCGCGCCTGCGGGGAACACGCCAGCGCCGTCTCAAGGTTCGCCTCGGCGCCCGGTTCATCCCCGCGCCTGCGGGGAACACCACTGGACCCATTGCGCGGCGTTCTTCGCGGCCGGTTCATCCCCGCGCCTGCGGGGAACACCCAGTCGCCATATCCCTGACGCAGGATCGCCTCGGTTCATCCCCGCGCCTGCGGGGAACACCTGGCGTCCACAACCAGGCCATCGGTCAGGTCCGGTTCATCCCCGCGCCTGCGGGGAACACTTGCGCTCGGTCGGCGACGCCTGGTCGTAGCGCGGTTCATCCCCGCGCCTGCGGGGAACACCAGCCGGTGTTCGCGGCATTCCGCCGGTAGTTCGGTTCATCCCCGCGCCTGCGGGGAACACCCAGTAGGCAACGCCGTTGACTGTGGCCTGCCCGGTTCATCCCCGCGCCTGCGGGGAACACACGAACGAGCAGTATTGGAACTCGCGGCCGTACGGTTCATCCCCGCGCCTGCGGGGAACACAGGGCGTCTCTCGCGAGCATGTAAGCCGTCACCGGTTCATCCCCGCGCCTGCGGGGAACACTCGCCCTTTGGCATCTCAATGATCACGCGGGCCGGTTCATCCCCGCGCCTGCGGGGAACACTTGTCGCCGCTGCGGACGTTGCGGGCGGCGATCGGTTCATCCCCGCGCCTGCGGGGAACACACCGAGGCCGCCCGCTACATGACCGACGGCGACGGTTCATCCCCGCGCCTGCGGGGAACACGGGTCGTTGATTGCCTCCGCAAGCTTGATGGTCGGTTCATCCCCGCGCCTGCGGGGAACACGCCCTCCGGATTGGGGAGGTTCGGGTCGGTGACGGTTCATCCCCGCGCCTGCGGGGAACACCCGCTGCACGCGGGCGACAGCAAGTATGTCTCCGGTTCATCCCCGCGCCTGCGGGGAACACCCAGAGCCAATCAGCGCGTATTCAAGGTCAAGCGGTTCATCCCCGCGCCTGCGGGGAACACAGGGGGGCGTATCCGGGTTGATCGGCATACGCCGGTTCATCCCCGCGCCTGCGGGGAACACGTAAGAGGGCTCCTAGTGTAAAGCAAGGTAGTCGGTTCATCCCCGCGCCTGCGGGGAACACTTTTCGCCCGTCGAAACGATAACCCACTTGGTCGGTTCATCCCCGCGCCTGCGGGGAACACTCTTCCTAGAAGCCATTGATTTCACGTGCATATTCTATTGTCAATGAACTTACCGACCGCAGTGCCTCTATCCACCGCCGCCGGGACGGCGCCCAGAACCTGCCATCGGCCCCGGCATGGTAGGGAGTGCAACATCGGGGCCAAAGCTGACAAGGCGGAACCCGTCAAGCTCAACCGGGACGCGCCGGTTCCTTCCACAGGTCTCGAAAGCAAAGCCAGCATCGTTCGGGACAGGCCAAGCCATAACGGCATTGCCCTCCTCGATGGAGGCGCAGACCTCCCCCCACATCATCTCCCGCGCACGGCGGCCGTAGGCTCCAATATAGACCCCCGCCCGTACCTCCAGCAGCCAGACTGCCAGACGGCCACGCAGTCGCGGTGGCGCATTCTCAACCACGATGACCAGCATCGCCCTGCCTATCTGGATCGGTGAAAGCAACTGGCATGGCTTCAACCGGTGCCTCGGGGAGAGGCAAGCCGCCGGCCGCCAGGACTTCCTCAATCAAAGGGATCAGACGCGACAGCACATCGGCCTGGCGAAAAGCATCACGGCAGCGGCGACGCACCTCAGCGATTGGCTCCGTCACCAGGCGGCCGCCCAAAGGTTTCCCATGCTCAAAAGCAGCAGCGACGCGAAAGGCCTCCGGCACCACCGTGTCAAACTTCAGGATGTCGGCGATGTCATAGACAAAGCTTTGGGGCTTGCCGCTGTGCAGGAAGCCAATGGCAGGGGCATAGCCGGCAGCCAGGATCGCGGCCTCCGTGATGCCATACAAGGCGGCGGTCGCGGCCGAAAGGCAGCGGTTCACCAGGTCCGCCGTTGACCAAGCATGCGGGTCATAGTGCCGCCCATCCCAACTTACACCATGGCGCTGTGCCAGCAGGCGATAGGTCTCGCGTACTCGGGCGCCCTCGATGCCGCGCAACTGGTCGATGGAGCGCCGGGCCGGTGCCTCTTCGTTGAAGCGCAAGGTGTACATCTTGCGGACCACCCGCAGACGCGCGTCATCCTCCAATGCCAACCGCGCCTGCAGCAGCAGGCGGTCCGCTCGCGCGCCGCCGGGCTGGCCTGCGGCATAGAGGCGAACACCCGCCTCCCCCACCCAGATCAACAGGGTACCGACCCGTGCGGCCAAAGCGACGGCGGTATGGCTTACACGCGTCCCTGGCTCCAGCATCAGGCAGACCAGGCCACCGATCGGGATGTGCGTGCGGATGCCGCCCTCATCCACCAGAACGAAGGCGCCATCCAAGACGTCTAACCGACCCTTCTCGACGAAAAGAATGGAAGACCTTTCACGGATCGGCAGGGGCTTCGGCGGTGGCAAGCCGGGGATGGGACGGTCGTTCACGCCGGCCTCCGCTGCATCAGCCGGCGCGCCGGATCAGCATCAGCCCGTAGCCAAAGGCTCGCGCCCGCCCAAAGCCGGCAGCCAGCGCCGGCAGGAACAACGCCACATCTCGAACGACCAGGATACCGGTCAGGTCCAGCACGCCAAAGATGGCAGCACGATCCCGGCCTCCCTCGCGCGGCAGCGAAATGCGGTCATAGCCGTCGACGTTCACCTCGCCTTCCACCGCGAAGCCAGAGGTCGCGCCCTGACGGTCAAACCAGGCGCGGCCAGCAGCCGACACAGCAGCAGGGCGCGCCTCGGCCCTCTCGCCCCGCGGGACGCTGTGCAAGGCATCCATCACCACATCATGCCGTCGGCCACGCTGCCCAGGCCCGGCGGAGCGTGAGATCACCGGATTGGCCCGCAGCGTGAAGCCCAGCCGGTCCCCGGGCGACAGCGCCGGGGCGAAATCCTTGCTCTCGATCTGGAACAGCTGATGCGGGTTACTGGGGGCCCGGGCGGAGAGCGTCATGAACTGGCCTGGTGCATCTTCCCGCCACAGGAAGTCGCGTCGCCGATCAGGTCCGTCGGCGAAAAGCGACCAGAGCAGACCGTGACCAGCCACCATACGGGCACCGCCGGCCTCCGGCAGCAGCAGCGGTGCCAGGGCGGCCACCGAGGCATCCCGCTTCAGGCGGATCCGGGAGAGGGTCAAGCCGGTCATGCGTCCTGCCCTCCTTGCGGTGCCAGCAGCAGTTCCTGACGCAGGTCGAATTGCCAACGGGCCCGGTTGCGCGGCTGATCGCGGCGCTGCTCCACGCGGCGCCGGCGTGGATCGTCAGGGGCGATATAGCCGGGGGCGCCAGGAGCAAGGCCAGCCGGGGGCGCGTCCATAGCCACCAGGCCCGGGCCGGGCTGGTCA
Organism: Roseomonas marmotae; assembly: GCF_017654485.1. NCBI lineage: Bacteria > Pseudomonadati > Pseudomonadota > Alphaproteobacteria > Acetobacterales > Roseomonadaceae > Roseomonas > Roseomonas marmotae. The sequence goes on from NZ_CP061096.1 coordinate 32,436, forward strand.
GCCAGATACCGACGCAAGGGCGTGCGACGCTGCCTGACGCGCTCTTCATCAAGCCGGGCCTCAGGGCCCTTTTCCTGCCGTGCCATCAGCACCGCCGGGGCATCCGTGCCCTCGACGCAGTCTGGCGCCAGCGGAAGGCCCAGCGGACAGGATTTCCGTCCCAGATAAGGCACGAAGACCGGGTTCCGCATCGCCTCCGCGATCGCCTCCAGCGACCAGCGCGGCTGACCACAAGCCCAAAGCGCGGCCAAGTGCCAGGCGCCGCTGCGGTAATCGCGGCGGGACAGGATGGTGTTCAGATCCGGTGCTGCCAGTTCCTGCGCGCGGGTGGCGAAGCGCTGGTTGCGCCGGGCTGACGGCACCTGGGCGGTGTGAAAATCCGCCAGCAGCCGCCCCGGTGCGTGGCAGAGCAGGGCCAAGCCGTAGTCCACGGCGAGCGCGGCTTGGGCCGGTGCGTCCTCTCGTTCCAGCCCAAGGCAAGCGCCAATGAGGCCGAGCACGGCGGAGCGCGCCGGCCGGTCCCAGCCCTCCCGCCTTTCCCCCACCGCCAGGCTGCCGAAGGAGGCTAGCGGCGCGACCAGGGCAAAGGTCAGGTAGCGGGGCATGGTGTCCCCCGCACAAAAGCCAGCACATCGCGCAGGCTGCCCTTGCCGCCCACCTGCAGGCTGCATTCCTCCGCACAGCCTGGGCCATAGGCCGCATCAAGATCCTGGCGGAAAGCCTGCAGCGCGGCGATGGAGGCATCGACCAGACCACGCCCAGGGTCGTCGGCGGCCTCCACCGGCCGGGCAAAGGCCCCGGCCAGGGTGCGGGGCTGCTGGTCGCCGCGCTCGGCCAGCAGATAGGCGGCGCGGCCATGCGCCGCGAAACTGTTCTGCTTGCCTCGCGGCGCGGTGGTCGCCGCCGCCTCGACCAGCGCAGCAAGCGCGGTCTCGGCCAGTTCCTGGTCGCCGCCCAGGTTCTTCACCAGCAGCGCGGTGTCGATACAGAGGTAGAGATAGAAGACGCCGGACCCAAATGCTGCCTCGCCAAGAAAGCCGGCGCCGGCATCTTCGCTGGGAAGCTTCAGGTCATCGACTGCGGTGTAGTAGTCGTCCTCCACCGTCACCTTGTGGGTGGTGATGGCATGGGCCACCTGAGCCGCGGCTTCTCGGTTATAGCCGGGATCATCGGCCAGCATGCGGCCGAACAAGGCGATATCGGCGGCAGTATCAGCGCTGCGCAGCAGGCCTGCTGCCTTCGCGTCGATCTTCTCACCAGCCAAAGCACGATCGGCCAGAGCCAGGGCAGCAGCCTTTTCCTCGGGCGCCACAAAGGCCAGTTGCTCAATGCGGGTTGGCGCCTTGTCCTTGGCGTCCTTCACCTTGCCGAAGACGCTGGCAATCTCGCGGGCGACGAGCAGCGCCTTGTCCTCTGCCATGCCGCCGGTCAGGAGGTGGCCCAGGATTACCTCGCCCAGCCGCTGGGTGCGCTCGCCCAGATGCCCGGCCAGGGCATTGGAAAAGATCTCGGAGCTGCGCCAGGCGCGCTTCAGGGCCTGCGAGGAGAGGCGCAGCCGCGTGACGCCACCGACCACAGCCGTCTTCGGTCGGCCGGTATCATCGCGGTTCAGATTGGCCGGCGGAAAAAAGGTCAGCAGGTGGAGTTGCAGAAAGCGGTTCATGCGGCGCTGTCCTCGGTCTTCGGTGCGGCTTGCAGGGTGTCCAGCGGGCGGCCCGCCTTCCAGTAATCGTAGATCCAGCGGCGCTTGGTGCCCTCGGTCCAGTGCAGCAGAGCATCGGCCAGATCGGTGACGTTGAGCCTGCCGCCAGCCAGGGCCACCAAGCGGCGGAAGGCGGTCAGGCGTTCATCCGGACTCTCCGCTTCAAGCAGGCGGCGAAAGCGCACAGGCTTCAGCAGAGCAGTCTCGGGCTTGTCTGGAGCCTCGGGGCCAATGCCGGAGGCAATGGTAATGTCGGGTGCATCGGTGCGCACATGCGCCAGGGTGGCGGCGGTCAGCGCAATCTCTGGTAACTGAGCGGCGTGGGTGGCGCCGCAGCGACGGAACAGCTCAATGGCCGCGCGATGCTGCATGGCCTCGGTGATCGTGGCGCAATGGCGGAGCTGCGCCAGGGCGGCGCGATCAGCGGGCTTGCGCTCCGGCTTGCCTGGGACAATGCCCTGCAGATCGCGCCACCAAGCGGCAGCGACATGAGGTTGCTGCCGGCTCATGCGGCTTTCTCCTTTTTGCGTGCCTTGCTCTCCGCAACAGGCAACTGCAGCAGGGTGAAGAGGGCGGCGCCGTCCTTGCCGAAGCCGGTCAAGGCGAAGAGCAAGTTGCGCCGGGCGCGGCCGATGCGCGGCGCAGCACTGCCGGCCGTGTGCGGGTGCAGCGGGGCGGCTTCATCAAACAATGCCAGGGCAATGCGACGCAGCAGCGGCATCCAGTCCTGCCGCCCCGTGGTGACGCCAGCGGCCGCGGCTTCCAGGCTGGCAAAGAAGCTTGCTTCAGTTTGATCCCACAGGCGTTCGCGCAGAGTGGAGAAGACTTCCGCGTCCAGCTTGACCGTCGCACCAGCGCTGAACAGTGCTGCGCGTACGGCGCCACGCAGCAGGCTGGCAACTTGCTCCGTGGCAAGCACCAAATCCTTCGCAAGAGCATCCATAGCCTGCCGGGTCTTCAGATCCCCATTGCCAGGCAGCGGCATCTCTGTTTCGACGAAGCCGCGGGCCTTCATATTATCCATGTCATAACCCGCGGCGAGCAATCGAGCGGGGGTGCGTCGGGCCTGGGCGCCGAAGACATCTGCGACACGTTCGTCGCGCCAGGCAGCGACGCTGGGCGCGGGGCGGCGCAGGCCGTCACCGCTACTGGCCACCAGACCCAGCCAATGGCGATAGCCGATGCCGCCGGGCTGCGGATGCACTGGCAAGACCTCGGTCGCGGGCTTCACCTGATAACGCGGGGTCAATGGATGCAAGTCGCCCCATCCGGCGTAATTTGCCCCACGCGGCCGCTGCCGCCAGGATACGACTTGTACGCTGTCCGGCACGCCTGTCAGATCACAGGGCGCGGGCGCGGCTAGGGGTGCGAAATCCAGCCGGATGCGGCGCGGCATGCCCCACCAGAGCTGCAACGTATGCGCCTGCTGCGGCGTGACGGTGCGGTCGGCTTCCGAGGTAACGGTTGGCGCGAGCCAAGGAAAGATCCTCGGAAAATCCTGCGGGTCAGGCTTTTCGTGGCAGGGCATATTGGCCCAGAGCAGGTGCCAGAGTGATGCATCGGGCGATGGCAGCACCAGGGTAATCAGCGGCCCGCCGCCCCGCAGCCCAGTGCGATTGCCGGCCCCGCCTGCGGGCGCCCAGGACTGGAAGGTATAGAGCATCATGGCTGCTGCGGCGCGGCCCAGCGATGCGACCCGCCCACGCCGCACCAGCAGATCGGTGTTCTTGGTGATCGTGCTCCCACCAGGAGCCTCGATCAGCAGGCGCTCGATGGGCTCGGCGCCCGAGACCAGATCCTCGAAATCCTGCAGGAAGCGCGGGCCCTCGCCATCCAGATTGAAAGCATGCGTGATGGGCGCGAAGGCGGCGTCCAGCGCAGCGGGGTTGGGCGGATGAAACCAGCCTGCCATCCAGGCATCGCTGTCCTCCGGCGGGCAGGCCGTGGCGAGCAATCCGATAAGGAATTCCAGCGTTGCGATACGGAAATCGGCGCGGGCCCAGTCAATGGCAAGAACAGGATCGGTATCGAGAGCCTCGGTGATCTGGGCGGGTCGGATGGTAGCGGGGCCAGAGCGGCGAAGAACGGGAAGCCAAGTTTGCTCAAGGAGGTTGAAGGCCGGTTCCACACGCAAGCCTTTTTTCTGTTTCTTCTCCGAAAGAAACCATGCAGAGCGCCGATGCGCAATGCATTTTCAGGTAATCACTTCCAATTTCTATCTACGTCCCCGCATCGCAGGGAACTCTGAGCAACCGGCGCTTGCTTGTCAGGCAATCACGGTTCATCCCGCTTTGGCGGAGGCGGCCCATTGCAAGCCATGCTGCGGATCGTAGTGCAGCATGGCAGCCTTACCTGTCTCAGGTTGAACGGCAACACCAAACCCATCTCCCGCCGGTGTCAGCACCGCCAGCAGCAGATCCTCCGCCTCCCTCTCCCACCGCTCCCAGCGGCTTCGCGCCGCCGCGACCGCGGCCTCCAGACCGGCTGGTGGGGGGCAGGTGCCGATGCGATGGCGCAGCACGCCAACCTCGGATAACGCCCAGGCTCGTGCGATATCGGCATCTTGGGCATAGGGCACCACCATGCCATCCTGCAGCAGCGCCAGCCGCAGCGTGACGCGCGGGCGTTCTTCCAGTCGAGTGGGCGTGCGGATATCCGAATCCCAGGCGCCCTGCCCGGCGGCATAGCCTTTGCCGACCTCTAATGTGTTCTGCCGGGCGATCTCCGTATGGCCCAGGGCAATCCCATAGGCCCGCCCGGCAGCGGCGGCCAGTGCGGGCGGGAGGGCGCCGGGCGCATTGGCATCCGCCGCTTCCTCGATCAGAGGACGCATATCGCCCGGTGTCGTCAGCATGCCACGGCCGAACAGCGCCCGCGCGCCACGCCAGAGCAGCGCCGGGTCACGATAGACTGCCGCCGTGCCTGGTTGCGGCCCGGCGATCCAGTCCGCCGCCGGCGCTTCCACCGGAGCGGGAGAGACGACCAGGAATTCGGGTGAGGGCAAAGGACGCTCGTCTTCCGGCCGCTGATGCCGCCACAAACGCCCGGCGCGTTGGATCAGCAGGTCGACAGGGGCAAGATCACTGACCAGAAGATCGAAATCCAGGTCCAGTGACTGCTCCACCACCTGGGTCGCCACCAGCACGGCCTCCCGCATTGGACGGTGACTGTCCCGTCCGAAGCAACGCAGCACCTTGGCCTCGATCGCCAGCCGGTCCGCCATGGCGAAGCGTGCGTGGAACAACAGCGGTTCCAACCCTTGCTCACGCAGAGCCCGGGCGGCAGCAATGGCGTCGTCCACTGTGTTGCGCACCCAGGCAACAGCAGCACCGGCCCGGGCTGCGGCGACAATGCGCACCAGCGCTGCCGCCGCATCGTCCAGCCGTGTGACAGCCAGGCTGCGCGCCAGTCCATCGCGGACGGCGCAGGGTGTCTCGGTGGTGCCTGCCGCCGCAGCCAGGGTGGCCAGGGGATAGGCCGTTTCCACCAGCGCAGCCGGAGCTGCGCCCAACCCGGCGCGGAAGGCATTCACCAGTGCCTGCCGCTGCACGCGCGGCAAGGTGGCGGAGAGCAGCACCACAGAGCCGCCCAGTGCCGCCTGGAAGCGCAGCAGGGCTGCCAATTCGGTGCGCATATACGGATCAAAGGCATGCGCCTCGTCGACCACCAGCACCTTGTCGGCCAGCCCCTGCAGCCGCAGCGGGGCGTGGCGGACCGGCAGAGCCGCCAGCAGCGCCTGATCCAGCGTACCAACGCCGACCTGCGCCAGCAGCGCCCGGCGGCGATCGTCGGCCAGCCAGGCAGCGCATTGCGCTTCCGCTTGGTCCTCCGTACCGAAGGTACGGGCGGGGGGCGGACCCGGCGCCAGGGAAGCGGCAAAGCGTGGATCCAGTGCCGCATGGCCATGCGCCAGGGCAAGGGAGGGACGCGCCTCCGCCGCGAACAAGCCGCGATACGAAACGGCGAGCCGCCCGAACATAGCATTCGCTGTGGCCATGGTCGGCAGCGCCATATAAAGACCTCCTGCCCGGCCCTGCGCCATCAGCCGGTGCGCCAGGGTCAGGGCGGCCTCGGTCTTGCCACTGCCGGTCAGGTCCTCGATCACCGCCAAGACAGGGCCCGCAGGCAGTTCGACGGTCTCCGCCCAGCGTTGAAGGGGTGATGGCAGGGTCACGCCCGGGAACAGCCCCTGCAGTCCGGCGAAGGAGGCCGGCGCGGCTGGCGAGAGACCTGCGGCTGACAAGGCAGCAGCCGCGCGCGGCAGAGCATGGTCCCAGAAGTAGCCGGCCGGGTTCGCCAGAGCCGCAGCGCCGACATAGGGAAACCAGGCTTGGCGGGAGCCGATCCAATCGGCCAGCGTCACCAGACCGGCCAGCCGCCAGCTACAGGCCACGAGATCGGGCAGGGCTGGGCGGGTCCAGGCCGCAGGATGGAAGATGTTGCGCAAGTCCGCCACAAAGTCGCGGGCCGCGCCAATGCAATCCCGGCACAGCGTGGCGGGGCCTGGATCTGCGCCTTCGGCTGCGGGGCGGCCGTGATGACCTGCCAAAGCGCGCCAGATATGCGCCTTGTCGCTGTGCTTCCAGCCAAGCGGAGCCGGCAGCAGATCCGCCAGATCCTCCTCCAGAGAATCCCGCATCAGATGCAGGCCGAGCGCATCATGTCGGGCTCCGCTCGGGCGAGAGGCTGGCAGAGGCCCCAGCACAGAATTCGGCCAATGCTCTGGTGCCATGGCCTGAAAGCTGCGGGAGAACTTGCCGATGTCATGCAGCGCCACGAAGAAGCCGAGGGTAGGCGTGGTCAGACCTGCCATCACTCGACGCGGCAACAGAAGTGCGACCGCTGCAACATCCAGCGAATGAGCTGGCAAAGGATGCATGCCGGGCTTTGTCGGGTCCTGCGGCTGCGCCTTCCCCCAGAAGGTGGCCGCCGCGCTGACGGATCCCTGTCTCACCATGCCGCCAACCCTCTCCTGGAGCATCTCGTTCTGCTCCATCCTCAAACACTGCTTTAGTCAAATCTCCGATTTCTATCCAAGGCGCATTCTCTCGGCCGCCTTCGCCTGCTCCTCGCGCCTGACCGCCTTGGCGGCCGCGATGAAGCGCTGCGCCACGTCGTATACCTGCCGACAAAGCCTATGATGCCGATCACCTCCGCAAGCCCCTGGAGGCGCAGGGCACTGAGGTGGTCATTCCATCCACCCGCGCCCGCCGTAGACCCCATCCGCTGAACCGCCGCGCCTACCGCGGCCGCAACGTCATCGAGCACATGTTCGGACGCATGAAAGGCTGGCGTCGCATCGCCACCCGCTATGGCCGCCTCGCCAGGAACTTCCTGTCTGCCATCGCACTCGTCGCAACCGCTTGTTTCTGGGTGAGGCCTCATAACCAGTAGCTGACGATGGCGGCGAGCTGGACGGCGGCCAGTAAGTTGGTGGCCAGCTTGTCGTATCGGGTGGCGATGCGGTGGAAGTCCTCGATGCGGCAGAACATGCGCTCGATGGCGTTGCGGCTGCGATAGAGGAATGGGCTGAAGCAGCACTTCCAGAGGCGGTTCCGCTTCGGCGGGATGTTGGGCACGGCGCCCTGGCTCTGGACCTGCTGACGGACAGCATTGGTGTCAGAGGCACGATCGGCCATGACCAGGCTGTCGGCTGGCAGGTCCTGCAGCAAGGCTTCGGCAGCTCGGCAGTCAGCCGGAAACCTCGAAATACCCGCTGCTGTGCGGCGTCTGTGAGCAGGATTGTCGTCTCAGGTCATGACGCCCCCCTGCTGATGGGGGTGGGGTGATCGCTTGAGGAGGTCCGGTGCCGCTCTTCGCGGGCGCAGTTCGGGTGCTGAGCCTGGCGAGACGGGTGAAGTTGTAGGCGAGATTGGCCATGCCGATCTTCACCTGCGCCCGGGCGATGCCGATGGTGCGCACAAAGAGCGCCATGCGGTGCTTCTGGGCGGCAAAGACATGCTCAATGCCGGAGCGGATCCGGATCCGGCTGCTATCCAGGCCATCTGCAGCCCACCGCAGACTTGGCAACACAACCGGGGCTGGGGGCCGGGCTTAGGACCATCGCCCTTCCGCCAACAGACGATGCAGAGCCCGCGCGGGACGGGAGAGGCTGCTACCGCGCCGGCGAATGACCCCCATCGTGCGGATAATCTCCGGTTCCATCAATGGCCGGCAGGTTAGGACCGCATGCGGCTCCAATGGTAACGAAAGTCGAGGAAGCGCGGTGATGCCTAGGCCAGCCTCAACCAGTCCGAGTGTACTCGGCAGGTGCTGCATCTCAAAGAAGGGGCGGGGACGCCAGGCAGCATTGCCCAGCGCGCTCTCGATCAGCAGGCGGTTGCCGCTGGAAAGCCCCGCAGTGATGTAGGGATAGGGCTGCAGATCTACCCACCGGACGCTTTCCTGCCGTGCCAACGGGTGATCCTCCCGGCATACCAGCACGAACGGATCGCGCCGTATCGGCGTGAAGGCAATGTCCTCGTCGGACTGGCCCAGGAAGGTAACGCCCAGCTCGGCCCGCCCGTCGCGCACGCGCTGTAGGACCTCGCTCGCTGCCTCGTCGATGAGGCGGATCCGGACCTGGGGGAATTCCGCGTTGAAGCGGCGCAGCACCAGAGGCAAGAAATAGTAGGTGACTGAGGGCACGCAGGCGATGGTGACGCGGCCGCCCTGGCGCTCCGTCAATTCCCGGACCGAGGTCAGCGCTTCCTCCAGCTCGTCGATCAGCCGCCGGGCACGCGGCAGAAACTCCCGTCCGGCAACGGTCAGCACGACGCGCCGCGTGGTGCGCTCCAGAAGCGTCACGCCCAGCGCGTCCTCCAGCTTCTGCACGCGCCGGCTTAGGGCGGATTGCGACAGCGCAATCGCCGTCGCGGCCTCGTGGAAACTACCGAATTCGGCCACCGCGACGAAACCGCGAAGCCCATAGAGGTCGATTCCGACCGACATCACATTAATGTCCAAAACGGGACAATAATTTCGATCAGCGCATTATACAAATGCAAGTGGGTGCCCTCATCGTCCCTGCGCGCAGACTCAATGGATTGAGAGACACAGCCTGCTGCAAATGGGGAGCAGATGCGATGACGCCAATGGACCAAGTGATGCCCCCTACGCGCCTTCCGCCGGCTTGGGCTGACGCCCCGCTACCCTGGCCAGGCGCCAGGCGGCGCGGCGACCAGGTTGGCATCCGGTGCGTCTTCATGCGCGCCGGCACCAGCCGCGGCGCCTTCCTGCGGGCCGAGGATCTGCCGACGGATCCTTCGCTGCGGGAAAAGGTGATTCTCGGCATCTATGGCAGTCCGGACCTCCGCCAGATCGACGGGCTCGGGGGCGCCACCTCGCTGACCAGTAAGGTCGCAATCATCGCCCGCCCAACACGCCCCGATGCCGATGTCGACTATACCTTCGGGCAGGTGCTGATCGACGAGGCGCGTGTCGATTTCCGCGGCAATTGCGGCAACATGTCGTCCGGCATCGCACCCTTCGCGATCGACGAGGGGCTGGTCTCGGCCACCGGGCCCTCCACCATCGTGCGCGTGCACATGACCAACACCGGCACGCTGCTGGTTGCCGAAGTGAGGGTTCGCGATGGCCTCAGCCTCGTCGCGGGCGAGGCGGAGATCGCAGGCGTGCCCGGCAACGGCGCGCCGATCCTGCTCGATTGGGGCGCAGTCGGCGGCACGCTCGGCAAGGGGCTGCTTCCCACGGGCCAGGTGCGTGAGGTGCTGGATACGGCGATCGGGCCGGTCTCCGCCTCGATCGTGGATGCGGGCAACGTCGCCTGCTTCATCGAACCCACCGCGGTCGGGCTGACGGGCCAGGAACTGCCGGGCGTCGTCATGGACCGCGCGCTGCTGGACCGGATCGAGGCGGTCCGCGGCGCTGCGGCGCAACGCCTCGGCTTTGTCGGGGACCAGCGGGCGGCCGCCACCCAGTCGCCGAACCTGCCGAAGCTCTACATGGTGGCGCCGCCACAGGACTACCAGGATGCCAGCGGCCGCCAGGTACGCGGCGAGGCCATCGACATGATCGGGCGCGGCATGAGCATCGGCTATCCACACCAGGCCTATGCTGCGACCATTTCCGTCTGCACCGTCACCGCGGCGCTGATCCCCGGCACCATCGTGCATGCGGTGGTGCGGCCAGCGGTGGGATCGGAGCGCCCGCTGTGCATTGGCCATCCGGCAGGTGTCATGGTGGTGCAGGGTCGCGTCGGCCTGCGCGATGGGCAGCCGGTGTTGGAACGCGCAGCAGTGATCCGCACTGCGCGTCGGATCATGGAGGGAACCGCCTATGTGGCACTGTCCCGCTTCGCCTGAAACAAGCTTTGGGAGGAACAAGCAAGATGATCTCGAGAAGGAGCTTGCTGGGCTGCGCGGCGGCGTTCGCCTCACCCGGCAGCGTCGCGCTGGCCCAGGCCATCGAGGCGGCTGAGGCGTTTCCCAGCCGTCCATTACGCCTGGTGATCCCGCTGCCGCCGGGCGGTGGCGCAGACCTGCTCGGCCGGCTAATGGCGAACAGCCTTGGCAAGGTGCTCGGCCAGGCGGTGGTCGTCGATAACCGGGCAGGCGCCGGCGGTACCATCGGCTCCCGCTACGTCGCACAAACACGCGCCGATGGCTATACGCTGCTGCTGGGCTACACCAGTTCGCACGGCATAAACCCGGCGCTGCTCAACGTGCCCTATGATGCGGTTGCCGACTTCACGCCGGTCTCCCTGCTGGCCACGGCGCCCAACGTCCTGGTCTGCAATCCGCAGTTCAGCCCGAACTCGGTCGCGGAGGTGGTGGAGCAGGCGAGGAAGCAGCCTGAAGGCGTGCGATATGCCTCGGCCGGCATCGGCAGTTCTCCGCACCTGTCAGGCGTGATGTTCGACCAGAAAGCCGGCACTCGCATGCTGCACGTGCCCTATCGCGGTAATGGGCCGGCCTTGCTGGCGGTGACGTCGGGTGAGGTAGAACTGACCTTCGCCAGCCTACCCTCGGCGCTATCGCTGCGGCAAAACGGCGAGGTGAAGGTGCTGGGTGTCACCAGCCCGGAACGCCACGCGCTTATGGCCGATGTACCACCTGTCGCCGACACGCTACCCGGCTTTGATACAGGACAGTGGTACGCCATCTACGCGCCGCCGAACCTGCCCCAGCCGCTACTAGGACGACTGAACCGCGCGACCAACGAGGCGCTAGGTGACCCTGCGATCGCCGCGCAGATCCAGGGCGAGGGTTTTGAAGTGCTAGGCAGCACGCCGGAGGAACTGCGACGCTACACGCAGAATGAGATCACCAAGTGGCGCCAGCTAGCGGCGGAAACCGGGCTGCGGCTTGACTAGGAACGCCTTGCCACGCGAGGCGCGAAGCAGAGAAAGCGAGGACACGACATGGAACTGGGACTGAAGGGCCGCCGCGCGGTTGTGACTGGCGCTAGCCAGGGCATCGGCCGCGCGGTGGCGCGTGCCCTGGCACTGGAAGGCGCGCAGGTCGCTGGCGTCGCACGCCGGGTGGAGGCCGTCGCCGCGCTGGCACAGAAGGTGCGCGCGGAGGGTGGCAGCGCCATCATCCCGATTGCCGCCGACCTGATGACACCGGGCGCGGCACTGGAGATCGCCGCTGCAGCGGAGAAGGCGCTGGGCGGCGTCGACATCCTGATCAACGCGGCCGGCGGCAGCCGCCCTCTAACCTTCGACGCGCCGCGCGAGGCCTGGGACGAGGGAATGGAGCTGAACTTCCACCGGCTGCGCGAGCTGACACATGCGCTGGTGCCCGGCATGCGCGCGCGTGGCTGGGGCCGCATCGTGAACTTCACCGGCACCTCTGAGCCGAAAATCATCAACGCGGCCTTCGCCGCCAAGGCAGCGGTGCATGTCTGGTCGAAGGGATTGTCACGCGACATCGCCGCCGATGGCGTGACCATCAACTGCCTACAGCCTGGCCGCATTCGAAGTGAGCAGATGGCGAAGCGCTATCCGACGCAGGAGGCGGAGCAGGCCTTCGCTGATGAGGAGATTCCGGCACGGCGCTTCGGAGAAGCGGAGGAGATCGCCGATCTAGCCGTGTTCTTGGCCTCGGCACGCGCTGCCTATGTCACAGGAACCGTCATCCCAGTGGACGGTGGCATGAGCCGCTTCGCCTTCTGACCCGGCCGAAGCCGCTGCCCATCATTCCATCTACCTGCAGTGCGCCGTCGGGTGCGGCAGCGCCTTGAGCTCGGCATCCGGGTGAGCCAACTGGCTGGCCGACGGAGCGCACCTAGACCAGATGTCCGTCTGAGGCGGGGTGGCCCGCCTCGAACTGTGCAGGAATGACGAGGGTTGCGCCGGATGGGCCGGCGCCTTGCCTCAGCACAGGAGACGGGCCGTGGGAGAGCATATCAGTTTTGTTGGTCTGGACGTGCACAAGGCGACGATTGCCGTATGTGTTGCGGAGGCCGGTCGGGATGGCGAGGTCCGGTTCGTGGGCGAGATCCCGAACGATCCCGTGGCACTCGACAGGCTGGCGGCTCGGCTCGGCCGGGGCGGCCGGGCATTGCGCTTCGTCTATGGTCGAAGGCACTGCCTTCGACGGCCCATGCGGCTACGTAGTGTACCGACACCTCCGGAGCCGCGGCCATGAATGCGTGGTGGTCGCGCCGAGCCTGATCCCACGTAGACCTGGCGATCGGATCAAGACCGACCGGCGGGACGCGGCGGCGCTCGCCCGCCTGCACCGGGCCGGCGAGTTGACGCCGGTCTGGGTACCGGACCCCGAGCATGAGGCCATGCGGGACCTGGTCAGGGCACGGGTGGACATGGTGGAGGCGCTCCGCAAGGCGCGGCAGCGGCTGATGGGGTTCCTGCTCCGGCACGGGCGGAGCTACGACGCCAAGCGCTGGACCTGGCCGCATCGCAAGTGGCTGATGGAGCAGACCTTCCCGCACCCTGCCCAGCAGGTCGCCTGCCAGGAATACCTCGATGCGGTGAACGAGCTCGAGGCCCGCATCGAGCGCCTCACCGGCCGCATTCGCGACCTCGTGCCCTGCTGGAGCATGGCGCCAGTGGTCGAGGCGCTGCAGGCCATGCGGGGCGTCTCTCTGATCGTCGCCTCGGCCCTGGTGGCCGAGGTCGGCGACTTCAGGCGGTTCGACAACCCGCGCCAGCTGATGGCCTATCTCGGCCTTGTACCCTCGGAGCACTCCCAGCGGGGCCAAGCGCCGGCAGGGCGCGATCACCAAAGCCGGCAGCCCGCTCGCGCGCCGCATGCTGGTCGAGGGCGCCTGGACCTACCGGCTGCCGGCCCGGGTGTCAGCGCAGATGAAGCCCCGCTTGGCCGGATTGTCGAGGGAGGTGCGCGAGACCGCGTGGAAAGGACAGGTGCGCCTCTGCGCCCGGTATCGGCGCCTCCAGGCCGCCGGCAAGCGGCCGCAGGTCGTCGTGACGGCGATCGCGCGCGAGATGGTCGGGTTTGCCTGGGCCATTGCTCGCATGGTGACGCCAACGGCCGTCGCAGCCTGAACCTCCCGGCCACCACAGCAGAGGAGAAAGCACCGAACAGACGAGACGCTTGGGCGAGGAGGTGGAGCGGTCAGGGGAACCCTCGAGAACACTACGGGGAGGCTTCGCACCGATCCCCGCCTCTAGACAGAGGCAGCCCCGCGACGACCATGGTCATGCGGTACCCAATCCGCGCATCAGAGCTGGATCAACCGTCGCTCGTCATCCGCCTCCTCACCCGAACGCCTCTGCATCAACAATAACGCCTGCACGGCGAACGATGACGTGTGCCCACCCCTTGAATGGACGGACATCAGAGCGTCTGGTCGTGAGACATCCTTGGCGTTCTCGACGATGATGCGGGCCTTCCCGATCTCCTGCCGCCCGGCCTGCCCGACAGGCTCGGTGCCGCGGAGCTTTCGCCGGGCGACGAGGCGCTCGGCGACAACCTGGTCCGGCGTCCGGCCCAGCAGGACCCGCTGTCGTCGGGCATTGTAGGCGGCATCATTGCCCTGTCCTCCGATAGCGAGTTCAGGCGACAGGCGCGTTCGTGCTGCGCGCCGCAGCGTCCCGTGTCAGCCACAAGGCCATTGACATTCTATAATGCCATTTATAGGATTTTTGTGACCACAGGGTCTTGTGGAGAGGAAACGCTCCTGATGTCTATCGACTTCGTGCTGGAGAACCATGTCGCCGTCATCACGATCAACCGGCCTGACCGGATGAACGCGATGGATACGGAGCACTATAAGGCACTCTCCGCCGCCTGGATCCGCGTCCGGGATGACCGGGATATCCGCGCCGCCGTCATCACAGGCGCCGGCGAGAAGTCCTTCTCCGCAGGCGCTGACCTGAAATCCCATGTGCAGCGCGAGATACCGGCCAGCGAGACATGGCTGACTCAGAAGGACCAGTTGCTCAATCGCGGTCTAGAAGTCTGGAAACCGGTCATCGCCGCAGTCAACGGCTACTGCCTGGGTGGCGGCATGACCCTACTCCTCGGCACCGATATCCGCGTCTGCGTGCCGCATGCGACCTTCTCCCTGGCGGAGGTGAAGCGCGGCCTGATTCCAGCGAATGGCGGTACCCAGCGCGTCGCCGCGCAATTGCCGCATGCCATCGCCATGGAACTGCTGCTGACCGGCGAGCGGATCGACGCGGAAACCGCCTTGCGCTGGGGCCTCGTCAACCGCATCGTCGAGCGTGAGGACTTGATGGATACCGCGCTTGGCTATGCGCGGCGGATCGCGGCCAATGCGCCGCTGGCCGTGCAAGCCTCGAAGGAACTCGCTATCCGCTCCCGGGACGTGGACATCAACACCGGCCTACGCATGGAGGTGATGACGACCCGTCTGCTGCGTGAGACGCAGGATGCCAGGGAAGGCGCCAGGGCCTTCGCCGAGAAACGCGAACCGGCCTTTAGGGGGGAATGACATGACGCTGCAGCGCCGGCCCCTCGAGGGCATCGTGGTTCTTGATCTCGGGCAGATTTACCAGGGACCTTATGCCACTTTCCTGATGGCGATGGCGGGGGCCAAGGTCATCAAGGTAGAACCGCCGACCGGCGAGTATCTGCGCGCCCGCGCGGATGTGGGCGGTGCCGCGATGCCCTTTTCCATGCTCAATTCTAACAAGGAGAGCGTGCTCGTCGACCTGAAAGTCCCGGCCGGCCGGGAGCTTTTCCTGGAAATGGTCCGCCGCGCCGACGTGGTCGTCGAGAATTTCGCGCCGGAGACAATGGAGCGGCTCGGCCTCGGCTGGAACGTGCTACACGCGGCCAATCCGAGGCTCATCTATGCCTTTGGTTCGGGCTATGGCCGCTCAGGCCCCTATGCCTCCTACCCGGCGATGGACCTGACCATCCAGGCGATGGCTGGCATCATGAGCATTACCGGCTTCCCCGAACGCGAGCCGGTGAAGTCGGGACCAGCGCTCTGCGATTTCTTCGGCGGCATCCACCTTTATGCCGGAGTGGTCACAGCGCTCTATGAGCGCGCCACAACCGGCATCGGTCGTTCGGTCGATGTCTCGTTGCAGGATGCGGTCTATCCCTCACTAGCCTCCAATCTTTCGCTCTGGTACTCGTCGGGCGGCGCCGCCCCGCCGCGCACGGGCAACAAGCACGGTGGCTTGGCGGCATCGCCCTACAACGTCTATCCGACCTCGGATGGCAACATCGCCATTATCTGCGTGGGACAGCGGCAGTGGGGCTGGATCACCGAGGCGATGGGCCGGCCCGACCTGAAGGACGATCCCCGCTTCCACGACCTTCGAGCGCGGTGCCAGAACATGGACGAACTCGATGCGATCATCGGTGAATGGACGCGAGGCTACGACAAGGAAACGCTCTTCGCGCACCTGCTGCATCACCGCGTGCCCGCCGCCCCGGTGCGGAACCTGGACGAGGTTGTGTCCGACCCGAATATGCATGCCCGTGGCATGTTAACCTGGGTGGACCACCCCGAATATGGCCGGCTTGTGCTGCCGAACAGCCCGATCCGCTATAGCGGGCTGGAGCCGCTGGCCCTGCGCCCCAGCCCCCGTCTCGACGAGAACGGCCAGCAGGTGCTGGGCGACTGGCTGGGGCTAACGGAGGCAGAAATCGCGGAACTGCGCCAGCAGGGCGCGGTCGGCGCGGCGCCAACCGCATAGAGCTGGCACGCGGTCACAATGCCCATGCAGAACCTGGCAGGCCACGAATCTGCGAGCCTTGCCGAATATCAATACAGAACCGGGAGGGTATAATGGATCGTCGGAGTTTGCTGGCCGGCATGGCCGCCGGCCTACTGTCCAGGCCGGCGCTGGCGCAGGCCAATTGGCCTAACCGTCCAGTCCGCATCATCGTCCCTTATGGGCCGGGGAGCACACCCGACACTTTCATGCGCCTGCTACAGCCGCGATGGCAGGAGAAGTTCGGTCAGCCTCTGGTAATCGAGAACCGGGCAGGCGCCGGTGGCAATATCGGCGCCCAGGCCATCGCGACGGCGCGACCGGACGGCTACACCATCGGTGTAGTGCCTGTCGGTGTGATGACCTTCAACCAGTTTCTTTACACCAGCCTGCCCTACAACGCGGCGAGGGACCTGGACCCGATTTCCGTCATCTACGAACTGCCGAACATTTTTGTTGTGCGGTCTGACATTCCAGCGACGACTGTCGCGCAGTTCGCCGACTGGGGGAAGAAGCGACCGCAGGGCGTCTCCTGCGCGAGCAACGGCCCGGGCAATTCGTCGCACCTGTTCTGCGCCCTGCTCGCCAACCGGACGAACCTGCGCGCCATCGATGTTCCGTTCAAGGGCGGCGCGTCCGAAGCGCTGCCAGCCATGCTCCGTGGTGACGTGGACTTCTCGATCGAGGTGATCTCTAGCTACCTTGGTGCCGTACGAGAAGGCCAACTACGTGCCCTGGCCGTGACGGGCGCGGAACGCTGGCCGACGCTGCCGGACGTGCCCACGATGGCTGAGTTAGGTTTCGCCGGCTTCAACCCGCCGCTGGTCTGGGTTGCCCTTGTCGCGCCACGGGGCACGCCGCCGGAAGTTACGGCTGCCATCGCGGCGTTCCAAAAAGAAGCCACTGCGGATGCCGGGCTGCAGGAGCGCTTTATGCTCGCCGGCGCCCGCATTCGGAGCAGCACCCCGCAGGACCTCGCTGCCCGCATTCAGCGCGAGCAGCCCGGCTGGCGGGAGTTGATCGAGATCAGCGGCGCCAAGCTCTAGCCAATCTAGGAGGTCACCAGTGATGCAGCGCTACACGGCGGGTGACCGCTACCGGATGCCCTTCGGATTCGGCCCCAGCCCGGGGCCGCGGCAATCCCAGGACGGCCGGCCGTTTGACTGGTCATCGTCACGGCGCCTCGTCACGAGTATCTCGTTCCTGTCTGATGCCGAGGCGATCCAGGCGCTGCTGCCGCTGGGCTTCCTGGTGCACGGCGAGCCAGTCGTCACGGTGGAACTCACCCGGCTAACCAACCTCGCCTGGTTGGCGGGGCGTGGTTACAGCATGATCGGCGTGAAATTCCCGGCGTACTACCGGGGCCGGAAGGAGGAAGTCAGAGGGCCCTTTCTTGCCGTTCTCTGGGAAAACCTGGCCGATCCCATCATCACGGGCCGCGAAGAACTCGGCTTCGCGAAGCTCTATTGCGAAATCCCGGAGACCCGCACGCTCGGCAATGAGCAGATCTCGACTGCAGGCTGGTGCGGGCACAGCTTCATAGAACTCCGCATCTCCGGCCTCACCGAGGCACCGCCCCCGCCCGCCGCGGTCGAGACCCCGGACGGCACGCTGCACTACAAGTACATTCCTGCGACGGATGGCAGCGGCCGCGCCGATGCCGCACAGGCGGTCATTAGCCCGCTCAAGCCCGGCGCGCTGAAGACCGAGCAACGTTGGACCGGGCAAGGCGAGGTGCGCTTCCTGCGATCAACTTGGGAACAGTTGCCGACCTTTTTCCACGTGGTGAACGCGTTATGCGACCTGCCGATGCTGGGTGCCCGCGGCGCCTCGCTCACCAGTGCTTCCGGCGGCACGGATCTAAGCGAACAACGGCCAATCATCTGACCGCAACAGCGAAACACACCGGAACGGGAGGCCTTGCAATGCCCTATGTCGAAACCATCCACGGGAGGGTCGATTCGAATGATCTTGGCCTAACCCTGATGCACGAGCATATCTTCACCCAGAACAAGGAGATGCAGGAGAACTATCCGAATCCAGAATGGGATGAGGCGCAACTCATCGCGGTTGCCCGGGACGGGCTGCGGCGGCTGCGCACGCTTGGGATCGGCACGCTTGTCGACCTCACCTGCTTCGGGCTAGGCCGGGACGTGCCACTTCTGCAGCGGGTGTGCGAGGGTATCGACATCCATGTCGTTGTGGCAACAGGGTTCTACTTCTTTAATGAGCTTCCTAAGTATTTCCACCTGCATGGCCCGGGTATGCGCGTGGACATACCGGACCCCATTCCTGCCATGATGATCCGCGACATCCAGAACGGCATCGCCGAAACCGGTGTTAGGGCTGGCATCATCAAGATCGGCTCGGATTCGCCGGGCATGACGCCAGATGTGCAGCGTATCTTCAAGGCGGCGGTCCGCGCGCAACAGGAGACCGGCGTCACCATCTCGACCCATTCGAACGCGAAGATGAAAGGTGGTCTCGACCAGGTCGCTCTCCTCAAGGATTCGGGCGCCGATCTCAGCCGGGTCATCATCGGCCATTGCGGTGACACGACCGATCTCGACTACCTCAAAGCCTTGCTGGATAGCGGTGTACAGATCGGCATGGACCGCTTCGGGTTGAACAGCTTCCTGTCCACGGAACTGCGCATCGACACCATCGTCAAGCTCTGCGGGCTCGGCTATGCCGGGCAGATGACGCTCTCGCAGGATGCCGGATTCTGGAGCTGCACGACTGAGCCGAGTGTCCGCGCCCGCGTCAACCCGGAATGGACACATTTCCTGATCTGCGAATTCGTGCTGCCAGAGCTTTCACGTCGCGGCGTGCCACAGGAGCACATCGACACGATGATGCTCCACAATCCCTCCCGCCTGCTTGGCCGGTCCTGACCCGGGCCGTCACCGGGTCCCCTGCACAACGGAGACGCATATGCGCGGTTCCTGCGTCATCGCCGGTATCGGTGCCACGGCGTTCGGTAAGCTGCCCGGCCGTTCCACCCTCTCGCTCAATGTCGAGGCCTGCCGCCGCGCGCTGGAGGATGCACGCGTGCCGAAAGACGCCGTGGACGCGGTCTTCGTCAAGACGCCGACCTCCACCCGCGAACTGCTCTATGGCCAGAAGTTAGCAGAGGCGCTCGGTCTCCAGCCGCGCATGGGCTTTGCGCTCGACCAGGGAGGCGCCGCCAACCTCTCGCTGATCGCCATTGCGACTATGGCGATCGAGGCCGGCCAGTGCGAGGTCGTGCTGGTTTGCTACGCTGACAATCCGCGCAGCGGCAGCCGCGCGGTCTATGCCCGTCCGCGTGGGGACGACGCGGTGTTCGGCTGGTTCTCAACCGCCGCCGGCTACGCCATGATCCAGCGTCGCTTCATGGCCGATCACGGTGTGCCGGAGGAAGCCTTTGGCGAGGTTGCCGTGGCCTGCCGCGCACATGGCGCGGCAAACCCGGCCGCGCAACTCCGTAAGCCGCTCTCGCTCGACGAATATATGGCCGCGCCGCCGATGATCGCGCCGATGCGGCGGGAAGATGTCTGCCTTGTCTCGGATGGTGGCGCGGCAGTGCTGGTGATGTCCGCGGCGCGGGCACGACAGTTGGGCGTGCCCGCGCCTGTGCCGATCCTGGGCTTCGGCTTCGGCCAGACCAGCTGGGAGGTGCCGCTGCGGCCGGACCTGTCCTCTACGGAGGCTAAGCGCTCGGCGGCCACCGCCTTCGCAATGGCCGGTATCACTCCGAAGGATGTGCAGGTAGCGCAGATCTATGACTGCTTCACCGTCACTGTGCTGATGACACTGGAGGATTATGGATTGTGCGAGCCGGGCGGCAGCCATGCCTTCGTGCGTGACGGGCGCATCCGCATCGGCGGCAGCCTGCCCATCAACACTGCCGGGGGCCTGCTGTCCGAAACCGGCATGCCCGGCCTGCAACTGGTGCAGGAGGCAGTGCGGCAGGTGCGCGGTACGGCAGTGCTGCAGGTGCCCGCCGTCCGCCATGCCCTGGTAACCAACCAGGGCGGCACCATGCACAGCCATGGCACCTTGATTCTGGGAGGCTAAGATGGATCTGCCCCTACCTGAAGTCACCGAGCTGAATCGTCCCTATTGGGATGGCCTCACGCGCGGCGTGCTACATGCGCAGCGCTGCAATTCCTGCGGCAACGCCTGGCTGCCGGCCCGGCATGAGTGCCCGCGCTGCCTCAGCGCCGATGCGGTCTGGGAGGCGGTGGACGGCGGCGGCCATGTCGTGAGTTGGGTGGTCTATCACGTCGCTTACCATGACGCGTTCCGCGACCGCCTACCCTACAACGTCGCAGTCGTGGAGCTCGACGAGGGGGTGCGGCTTATCACCAATATCGTAGCACCAGAGGCAGCACTCTCCATCGGCCTGCGCGTCCATCTGCGGTTGGAGGAAGATTTCGGGCTTTGTCTGCCACGCTTCGTACCGGCGTGAGATGCCGCCGCTGCGCGGCGGGGTCGGCGCTCCGACACGGTCAGGAGGATGCCTTTTTGGCAGGCTTCTGGCTTGGGGTTGGAATCAGACCAGGTTCGGTCGTCACATAGAAGTCCTGTACGTCGCGTTTAATCTCGAGCACAAACATATCAGCACGATAGTGGTGAATCCCGGCGAACGCGATCTGCCCGGTGCTATCCTTCCACCACTTCAAAATCTTTACCACCACGTTCGACACCGCAAAGTCGGATGAATTGGCGCTCAGGTACTGGTCCAACTCGCCCATGCGCGGGACGATAGTCACTTCCTGCTCGACGTTCACCAGATTGATGCTTCCGTCGTTGCGGAGCAGGAGGCCGATCTTCGAACTGGCCTCCGCTCCCTTGGGAAAACGGTCAAAGGCTTCCTTGATCACGTAGATGTCGATCAGGGCAAATGGCGTCTTCTTGTAGAAGTGGATCTTCTTGACCCGCACATACTCCGCCTGCGGCAAACCAGGACGCATTAATTCCTGGGGAAGCGAGACGGGCTGCTCGACCTGCAGGATCCGGATTGTCTGGTCGGGGCCGAGTTCGAGTGGATCGTTGATGGCCTGCCGCAGCGGCCTATTGTGCTGGACTGGCACAATGCCTTTCGTGACGGTCGTGCCTCTCCCGCGCTTGCTTTCGATTAGGCCCTCAGCCGCTAGGATGCGGAGTGCCTGCCGGATAGTGATCGTGCCAACGCCATAGAGTTCGCAGAGCTTCGGGATCGGCGGCAGAATGCTGCCCACCGCCCATTCACCACTGAGGATGCGGGAGCGCAGCAGGCTCGCGACGCGCGTATACAGGGTAATCCCCGGTGTCTGCTCAGTATTCATCACGCAACAATTTGGTTCCGTTCCCGGTGCGGCGGTGAGAGTTCGCGGGCGGTATCGTATGCTCTGCGTTCAAGGCAAGGCGCAACTATTATACCATAGGTAACACGGCGGATCGCAGCGGGATGCGTGCCGCAGCCTCACACCAGCCAGAGCAGCGGTCTGACCTAGCCTGCCGCCCTAGAACTCCACATCAGATCAACCACGCAAGCACAGATGGGTCATCGAGCGTACATTCGCATAGGTCAACCGCTTCCGCCGCCTGGCCATCCGCTACGAGTGCAGGCTCACATACACCATGCCCTCACCGCGCTAGCCTGCTCCCTCATCTGCCTCAACGCGCTTCAGAAGCGGTTTTGAAAGGCGCGGTGAACCTCACTTGGCGACCTCTCGGCTGGCAACTCCGGTTTCTTTGTACGATAATCTCACATCCCATGCCGGACGCACGGGAGGGCGGCTGTTGCCGCAAAGCGGCCCCTGGTCGTCTAGTCACCTACGGTCCGCTTGCCTAGGTAGGGGACTTCTTCAGATCCACTCTGTGACGGCGGCGATCAGCGCGAGTGCGGCCAGGTAGTTCTGGGCTAGGCGGTCGTAGCGGGTGGCGACGCGCCGCCAGTCCTTGAGGCGGCAGAACAGGCGCTCGATCTGGTTGCGGCGCCGGTAGGCGCGCTGGTCGAGAGGGTAAGGTCTGGTGCGGGCCGCGGTGGAAGGAATGACGGCCTTGATGCGGCGCGCCTTGAGCCACCGGCGCAGGCTCTCCGCGTCATAGGCTTTGTCGGCGATCAGCCGCTTGGGTGCGGCCACCGCCTCGAGCAGTGGCACGGCCAGGCTGATATCGGCGGTGTTGCCCGGCGTCAGTGCGAAGGCGACCGGTCGGCCATGATCATCGGCGCGGCAATGGATTTTCGAGGTGCGGCCGCCGCGCGAGCGGCCGCCCGCCTGCGCGGCTTCGCCCCCTTTATGGAATGGCCCGCCCCTCTTTCGCGTAGCCTGCCTGGGGCAACCGGAAAGGGAGGCGGAACATGGACGTTCAGGTTCTCGGGATCGACCTCGGCAAGAACAGCTGCAGCCTGGTAGGGCTGGATGCGTCTGGCCGTGTGGTCGTGCGGCGGCGCATGCGCCGGGAGAGCATCGCGGCCTTTGCGGCCAAGGCGCCGGGCTGCATCGTAGCGATGGAGGCGTGCTGCGGAGCGCACCACCTGGGCCGGCAACTGGCAGGCCAGGGTCACGAGGTGCGCCTGATGTCGCCGGAATACGTGCGGCCCTACGTCAAGGCGCAGAAGAACGACGACCGGGATGCCGAGGCGATCGCTGAGGCTGCGACCCGGCCGACGATGCGGTTCGTCGCGCTCAAGAGCCAGGAGCAACTCGACGTGCAGATCCTGCACCGGGCGCGCGATCGCCTGGTGGGACAGCGCACCGCGCTGATGAACCAGATGCGCAGCATCCTGCTCGAGCGCGGCATCACCGTCGCGCGGGGGGTTCGCAAGCTCAGGGACGCCCTGGCGGACGTCCTCGCGGAGGAGGTTCCGTTCGTGAGCGCCAGGGTGGGGTAGCTGCTGGAGGACATGGCGGAGCAGCGGCTCGACGAGCGCATCGCCTCGCCGACGAGGAGTTCGCCGGGATGGCCCGCAACGATCCCGCGGCCCGGCGCCTGGCGACGATCCCGGGTATCGGCGTGCTGAACGCGACGGCGTTGGTGGCCGCCATCGGCAGTGGCGAGACCTTCGGGCGCGGTCGTGACCTCGCGGCCTGGCTCGGCCTCGTGCCGCGGCAGGCGACCACCGGCGGCAGGCCGAAGCTGCTCGGCATCACCAAGCGCGGCAGCAAATACCTGCGCAAGCTTCTGATCCAGGGAGCACGATCGGCCCTGCCATCGCTGTCCCGCACCACCACCCCGCTGGGCGGCTGGCTGCGAGGCCTCCTCGCCCGCGCCCACGGCAACACGGTCGTGGTTGCCCTCGCGGCCAAGCTGGCGCGCATCGCCTGGGCCCTGCTGCGGAACAGGTCGGAGTTCGCCGCCATGCGGCCTGCCGTAGTGTAGAGCCAAGATCGGCCCATGGCGCGCACCCGGCGTCAGGGGCTGTAGGAGGTCTGCGGGTGGTGGACGTGAGATGGCCTGACAGTTGACCGGTGTCCCACAATCCTATGGCGCAAAATGGCACCTGATGCCGGCCCCTTTATGAGGCCTGGGACGCGCGGATCTCCATCTTGGCCAGGGCTCGGCCCTGAGACCGGATAGGTTGATGCAGACTGCCTGCGCCAGATCTCAGAAACCGCTTGCCGACGGGGCGGGCCATACGTTTCCACCCACGGCCGAGCAGTGCGCCTTTATGTGAGAGGCATCCAGGCTGAGTTCCTGGGGCACGCCACCGGAGGCGGCCATCCTGGCGAACAGGCGCTGCCACAGACCACGTCCGGACCATCTGTTGAAGCGATTGGAGATGGTGGTTGGCGGACCCTAGGCCGCAGGCACATCGCGCCAGCGGCAGCCGGTCTTGAGCACGTGCAGGATGCCGCTGATCACCCGCCGGTCATCCACCCGCGGCTTGCCTGGCCCGCCGCGCGGCAGGTGCGGCTCGATGGCGGCCCAAGCCTCATCCGACAGCCAGAACAACCGCGCCATCGCAGCCTCCTGAACCCTTCAAACCCGTTCAGGAGGTAGAAACACCAGCAGCGCCAATAAGTTGTATGGGTCCCTTTCTAACCAAATCGACGCTGGAGCGCCAATAAAATGCTTGCTTGCTGGGGAAAATACTCCTGGAGAGCCAGTCTCCTTTGGTGGTAATCATTACCAATTCGAACCATAGGCCTGCAGCAAGAAAATTTGTGATAGGTAGCAGATGGCGAAGAAATTTCCGCACCTGGATAAAGTCCATAATCTTTTCGCCAGCGCCAGTGCGAGCGGATTCATCGCTGTTTTGACGCTCAAAGAGGGTGAGCTCACACTTGAAAAAGGATGCATGGCATTGTTGTGCATACTTTTACGGATAAAATTTTGGATTGATGACAGTGAATACTTCTCATCGATAGCTGAAGGAAAATACCCATCTAATAAAGGGTTCCTTATTGGAATTTGTGTTGCGATGCTCTCATGGATTCCATGGGCGGGCGCTGCTGCTTTTATACAAGACCCAAGAGCGACGGCATTCATGATGATGATAGTATTTATACTATCGCTCATATGGGTGATTGTTACCTGGATCGATGGCAGGCCATATGCTGAGCAAGTCGCATGGGCCTTTCTCAGCCCCATATATGCAGGATGCTTCTTTATTATATGGAAGAGTCAAGAAATCGAAATGCCTCTTGCTGTTTACAATGAATTGATTCCATTTGCGGCGATGGCAATAATATTAAACGTATTCTTATTTGATATGATTGCCTCTAAAACGATCATCAAATTAGCCAGGACGGATGATCGTGCTGATTAAAAATTAAGGACAAAACCGACGGAACTGCCGCAGACAGAGGGACACCTCGAAGTACCCGCTGCTGCACAGCCTTCACGCGCAGGATGGTCGCTTCAGGCCGTGACGCGCCCCTGCTGATGGGGGTGGACGATTGGCCCCCTCGAATTACCGGCCGCTGCGCCGCCCGGCGAGCAGGATCGTCGCCTCAGGCTGTGACGTGCCCCTGCTGACGTGCCCGGGTCACCGGCTTTGGACGGCAGGTATCGCTCTTCCTGGGAACTGTGGGGTTATGCGGGCGCAGTTCGGGTGCTGAGCCACGCCAAGCGTGTGAAATTGTAGGCCAGATTGGCCATGCCGATCTTTACCTGTGCCCGAGCGATGCCGATGGTGCGCACGAACAGCCTCATACGGTACTTCTAGGCGGCGAAGACATGCTCGATGGCTGATCGGATCCGTGCACGTGTGGCATTGGCTTTCGCCTGCTGCTCGGAGAGCTGGCGTCGCGGTGGCCTGCGGAACTGAATGCGCTCGGCCAAGCCACGCCGCTCCAGCACTTCCAGATTGCGCTTGGTGCGGTAGGCGGTGTCGGCCCAGACGCGGCTGGCGGTGTTCCCTGGGTCGAGCAGGCCAGCAAAGCTGCGGCTGTCATGCTGAGCGGCATCGGTGACCGCCCAGCGGCGGATCAGCCCGTGCCGCCGGTCGATGCCGATATGGCTCTTGTATCCGAAGATGGGCACCGGGGACTGTCAGGAATTTCGTGTGTGGCGGGGCATAGTAGGGAAGAAGGAGACCCCCTATGGCCCGACGGAAAGAGCCGCGGATCCCGGATGCGATCCTGGACCAGTTGCTGGCCGGTGCGGACGCCAGAACGGCCTTCGAGCAGGGCGGCCTGCTGGATGAGCTGAAGAAGGCGTTCACCGAGCGGGCGCTGAACGCCGAGATGGACCACCACTTGGCCGGAGAGGGTGGTGAAGGCAACAGCCGCAACGGCTATGGCCGGAAGTCGGTGGTCACTGACAGTGGCAAGCTGGCGCTGGAGATCCCACGCGACCGGCAGGCGAGCTTCGATCCGCAGCTGATCGCCAAGTACCAGCGGCGCTTCCCTGGCTTCGATGACAAGGTCATCTCGATGTACGCCCGCGGCATGAGCGCGCGGGAGATCGTGGGCCACCTGCGCGAACTCTACGGCATCGAGGTCTCGCCCGACCTGATCAGCGCTGTCACGGATGCCGTGCTCGACGAGATCAGCGCCTGGCAGAACCGGCCGCTGGAGCCCGTCTACCCGGTGGTGTTCTTCGATGCCCTGCGGGTGAAGATCCGGGATGAGGGCCTTGTCCGCAACAAGGCGGTGCACATCGCGCTGGGCGTCCGGGCCGACGGTGGCAAGGAGATCCTGGGCCTGTGGCTGGAGCAGAATGAGGGTGCGAAGTTCTGGCTGCGGGTGATGAACGAGCTGCGCGGCCGCGGTGTCGAGGACCTGCTGCTGGCGGTGGTAGACGGGCTGAAGGGCTTCCCTGAGGCCATCCTGGCAGTGTTCCCGGAGGCCGTGGTGCAGACTTGCATTGTTCACCTCCTGCGCCAGAGCCTGGACTTCGTCGCCTACAAGGACCGCAAGCCCGTGGCCGCGGCGCTGAAGGCGATCTACCAGGCCGTGGATGCCGCCGCCGCCGAAGCGGCCCTGACTGCCTTTGAAGCAGAATTCTGGGGCCAGAAATATCCCGCCATTGGCCAGAGCTGGCGCCGCGCCTGGACCGAGGTCGTGCCGTTCTACGCATTCAGCGTCGAAATCAGACGGTTCCTCTACACCACCAATGCCATTGAGGCGCTGAACGCGAAGCTGCGCCGTGCAGTTCGAAGCCGAGGGCACTTCCCCACGGATGAGGCCGCCCTGAAGCTGCTGTTTCTGGTCTTGCACCGGGCGGAGAAGGAGTGGACCATGCCGCCGCGGGAATGGTCCATGGCTAAGGCGCAGTTCGCCGTTCTGTTCGGCGAGCGCTTCACTCGCGCCATGGCCTGAGCATGTTCAACCGCTCCGCCGCACACGAAATTCCTGACAGTCCCTGGGCACCGCGATCCGGATGGCCTGGCGCTGATGGCTTCTGACTTGGGCTTGGCCCTGCCGCGCTTCAGCGTCCAGCGGGCATCCCGGTCCTTCTGCTCCCACTTGGCTCGGGACCAGCCCGCCGGTGTGCTGCCCTCTCGGACAATGGTCTTCTCCTCGATGGTGAGCTTCTGGCGCGGTGCCGCGATCAGGGTGGCATCGATGATCTGCCCACCCATGGCGAGAAATCCCTTGGCCGCCCACACATCATCGAAGCAGCGGAACAGCCCCCCATGGTAGCGGCCTGCTTGAGCTGTTCGCGATAGGCCCCGAGGCCCGCAAAGCGCATGAAGGACAGCCGGTCGCGCAGTCGGAACTCCGCCTGCTCATCGGAGAAGCTGTAGAGTTCTTGCAGCACCAGGATGCGGAACATCAGCACCGCATCATTGGGTGGGCGTCCGCCGCGGCCGCAATCTGACCGCTTCAGCGCCGCATCCAACACCGGGCAGAAGATCTCGAAGTCGACCACAGCCGAAAGGCGCTCCAGCGGGTCGCCGGCGGCAGAGAGCGCTGCATACCGCTCATCGACATCGAAGAAGCCGGGCTGAGCCGCCATGATCGCCGCCTCCGCTACCGAGGCCATTGAATCAGCTTCGCGCCTCAGCCGCGAGGTTTTTCGAAGTGTTCGACCGCTTTGAAGCGTCAGGGGAGGAGCGGGCCCCTCCCCTGCCCTGCACAGCCTGTCCACCTGGTGATCCACAGCTCTGTCCCCGCAATCTGGGGACAAGTTCCTGGCCAGTCTGGCAGCAGCCGCTCCTCAGCGCAGCGCCAGATCCTCCAGGTCATCGTCGAGCGGGTAGAAGCGGCTGGCCACGGCCTGCAGTTCACGGCTGGCATGCGCCCAGTAGAGCAGCGTCACCTCGAAGCCGTCCTGCACCAGTTGCCGCACCATCGGCTCGTAGTCGCCGTCGCCGGCCACCAGGGTGATGCGGTCCCTGCCCGGCTGCCCCATCCGGTAGGCGTCACGGCAGATGCGGGTGACCAGGCCGGTGTCGACCCGCTTCTCCTTACCGCTGATGCTCCGCTCCACCACCTGCACCGCAAAGCCGGCCGCCTCGGCATGGCGCCACAGCCCCTCATTGCCATCAGTGATCGAGCCGAACACGACGGCCTGCACCGGATCCTCCAACTCGCGCAGCAGCGCCATCAGGCGATGGAAGTCGATGCGATAGCTGAAGTCGGGACGACTCTGCTGGTTTACCTCGGCCAAGCTGCGGGCCCAGCCTCGCGCCACTGCACTGACCTTCTGCGCCTCGATGAACAGGTTGCTGCAGTCGACATAGGCCAGGTGCACAGAGACGCCTTGCTGCGGTGGTTGGATGGGCCTCCTGGCGAGACTAGCCCGGCGGTTCGGTGACGAGAACAGATGTGGGCTCTTGCCGCGCAGCAAGCCGGAGGGTTGCAGTATGTGGACATTCCGAGGCCCCCGCCCTCCTCCTCCCCTCAGTGCCACTGGGTATCCGGCCGAACTCCGGCCTGGGGTTGCA
>NZ_CP061097.1 GCF_017654485.1 Roseomonas marmotae
AGCTCTGTAAATCAACCTTTAGGCGAAACACACCAGATTAAATTACATTTTTGCAATTTATTGGCTGCCTGAACCACCTGCGGGATTGCGTGCTGCAGTGGTTTCCCTTTGGCTATGGCACTGCCACGTTAACATCAGGGGCGCTCACTATGCTCTCCCTCCTCACCGCAGAGCTGCGCCAGGCGCTGAGAACCGCCATTCAAGAGGCTCTGCGTGAGACGCCAGACGATGCGGAGCGCCTGGAGACATTGCGGGCGTCCTTCATCAAGGTGCTGGAGACGACTGCTCCGCCTCCAGGCCATGGCGTCTCGGACCTGCGTCAGCGCGCCATGATTGCGGCGCAAATCGATGCGGTGATTGTGGAAGTCCGCAAAGCACATTCCTGAGCGGCACTCCCCCAATGCTCAAAGATTTTTCTGACCACCTGCTTCGGCCATCGGGGTCAGCATATGTCAGCTTTTCAGAAGGCAGGCTGCGTTCTTGAACATCTTAGAAGGGCGCACAGCTGCCGGGTGCGGCAATTGCTAGGTCACCAACCTGATGAGCACGCGGCCCCGGGCTTATCGTGTAACCGGAGTCGTCAGTCCGGGTAGCCCGCCCAAGGCGCCTGGGCGCAGCAGGAACTCTCGGCGCTCGCTTTCCGCAAGCCGGTGCGCGTGGTGGTGGAAGATACCGGCCGCTATGGCCGCACCCTTGGTGCCGTCTGGGTGGGCCGCCTTAACGAGCCGGTCAGGCCTTTGACACGCTCCCGTCCTCATCCATCAGCTCACCGTTGTGTGTAACCGTGGCTAACCTCCCGCTGTCCCCGGGCTGTCGACCTTGGCGCAGACTCCAGCCATGCTCTTCAGAGCGCCGACCGGAACAGGCGGGATGGGAGAAAACGCATGCACCTGACACACTCTCGCCGTGCCCTGCTGGCCGGCGCCGGATTGGCGGCCATGGGGTCAACATGGCCGAGCACTCCCGCCGGCGCCCAGTCCACTGCGTCAGCGCCCGGCATGGTGCGGGGCACGGCAGGACCTGTGAAGTTCTCCGCCGGCACGGAGCCCCCCCGCACGCCGGCGCCGCCGCTGGCCACGGATTGCCACCACCACGTCTACGATGCCCGTTTTCCAGCCGATCCACGCACCCAGCTGCGGCCGCCAGATGCCTCGCCGGAGGACTACCGGGCGCTGGCACGCAGGCTCGGCACCCAGCGCTCCGTGCTGGTCACGCCCTCCACCTACGGCACCGACAACCGCCTTCACCTGCAGGCCATGCGGGAGCTGGGCCCGGAGCGGGCGCGCATGGTCGCGGTGGTGGATCCCAGCGTGACGGACGCGCAGCTGCGCGAGATGCATGAGGCCGGGGTGCGCGGCATCCGCTTCAACCTAGTTCAGGCCGGGGTGACGACCGTCGACATGCTGGAGCCGCTTTCGGCACGCGTGCAGGCCTTGGGGTGGCACACGCAGATCCATATGCTGGGCGACCAGATCGCCGAGCACGAGGCGCTGTTCCTGCGCTTGCCGGCGCCGATCGTCTTTGACCACCTGGGCCGCATCCCGATGGACGAGGGGGTGGAGCATGCCGGTTACAAGACGGTCCGCCGGCTGTTGGATCGCGGCAAAACCTGGGTGAAGCTCTCCGGCGCCTACATGGACACCAAGGTTGGGCCAGCCGGTCGCTGGTCTGATACGGTCCCCGTTGCGCAGGGCTATGCGACGGGCGTGCCGGAGCGGTGCGTCTGGGCGAGTGACTGGCCGCATGTCACCGAGCCGGCCGAGAAGCCCGATGACGCGGCGCTGTTCGACCTGCTGACCGAGTGGGTGCCGGACGAGGCCGCGCGCAAGCAGGTGCTCGTCGACAATCCGGCGGCCTTGTACGGCTTCCCGAAAGGTTGAGCAGACTTGCCCTGTGGTCTCGGCAGCACGGGCCAGTTCCGCATCCTGGCGCTACAGGCGCTCTACAGCCTCTCCGACGAGCAGACGGAATTCCATGGCTGGACAGGCTTTCCTTCATGCACTTCGTGGATCCCGGCCTGTACCAGCCAGTGCCGGATGCCAAGACGACCTGGCTCTACCGCGAGCAGCTCAAGCGGGCGGATGCCATCGACGGGCTGTTCCGCCGCTGGGCGGTCACGGATGCCGCTCAGCATGACAGCCGCAAGTTTCCAGATCTGCTGGATCCGAGAACACGGCCAGCCGCGTCTGCGGCG
Source organism: Roseomonas marmotae (assembly GCF_017654485.1). NCBI lineage: Bacteria > Pseudomonadati > Pseudomonadota > Alphaproteobacteria > Acetobacterales > Roseomonadaceae > Roseomonas > Roseomonas marmotae. Next base: position 2,195 of record NZ_CP061097.1, read on the forward strand.
GACACCGCTTACCGCATCAAGCGCAACCTGGAAGTTCTGGAGCGGCGCGATCTGAGCGAGCACATCCAGTTCCTTAGGGCGCCGCAGCGTGGGCTCTCCGAGCAGCAGGCGAAAGCTTATGATATTATTCTCGTGCTTGAGGAGCCTTTGTAGTGGACTGGATTAGCCGGCACGACATTGAACTGCTGCGCCAGAGCCGGGCGACAGCGCGCTACAAAGATCTCTCTCCAGAGGAACTTCAAGCTTACCACCGCATCCACGCGGCCCTGCAGCATCTGGCTGGGGTGGCAGTGGAGGCGCTAGGAGGCTCCCAGCAGTTCGACGCCAAGCTGACCAGTGGCTACTCGGTTTCAGGCGGTGTGCGGGGCAGCCTGCCCAAAGACCTTTGGTTCGGTGCTTATAACCGCCGCAACCTGGGCGCCTTCGTCGGCATGCCGCAGGTCTTTACGATCGTCTCCTCCACGGGGATCGAAGTCGGGTTCGCCGCCACCATCCACCCGAGCGACTTCTCGACCAAGGCAATCAAGGATGCCGTCCGTGCCGCCGCGCCGCAGATCTTCCAGGCCCTGCCGCCCCCCGGATCTCCCGCGGCGGCCGAACTGGCCGCCCGCCTCAACGCCGCCCCGGGCACCTGGTATTTCCGGCGCAAGACCCGGCTGCCGCCGCGTATCGCCGACTTCCCTTCACTTGATGCCTGGCTGACCTTCCTAGGCTCGGCCGAGGGGCGCCAATGGGCCAGCGGCGCTATCAGCCGCTATATCAGCGCAGAGGAACTGGATGCCCTGGGCGAGGCCGGGCTCGAGCACATCGTCCGGGAGACCGCCGCGCTGTTTGCTCCGCTCATGGCCGCCATTGTGCCGAGCGAGCCCGACGTGAGTACCCCTCTGGCGCTGTCGACTGAGGATCCGTCTGAGACGGCTCTCGAGCCGGAGGAGGTTATCCGGCCGGCGCTGGAGACCTTCTTGCAGCGTTTTGCCATCGTGCGCGTCGCACCTTTCGCGCGGAACCCGGAACTCTGGGACCTGATGGAGCGCCTCAAGGAGGCCCTGGCGGCGCTGCCAGCGCTGCAAGCCCATCCCCAGGTCCAGGTCACCTGGAGCCTTGGCAAAGGCAACTGGGCAGCGGTGCCCTGGATCGCCCTGCTAGACCGGCAGCAGATCCCCTCGACCCAAAGTGGGATCTACGGCGTCTTCCTTTTCCCGCAGGACCTCTCCGGGGTGTACCTTGCCCTCAACCAAGGGGTCACGGATCTCATCCGGACCCTGGGCCAAGCGGCTGGCCGGCGAGAGCTACAGCAACGGGCTCAGCAGGCGCGGCAACTGGTGCCGGAGCTGAGCAGCGCTGGCTTCGTGTTCGAGGGGGCCCCGGCGCTGCGCACCACGGCTGGGCTCGCCGCCGATTACGAGAGCAGCCTCATTGCCCATAAATTCTATCCAGCCGGCGCTGTGCCCTCCGATAGTGAGATCGCCTCGGATCTGAGCGCAGTGCTCGAGGCTTCGGCCAAGCTGCTGCAGGTCATGACCCCTGTTACGGAGGACGAAGAAGCCTTGTCAGCCGTAGAGACCGCGCAGAACGCCTGGCTCTGGTCGCCGGGACAGGGCGCGTCACATTGGGACGAGCTCTATGAGCAGGGCCTGATAGCAATCGGTTGGGATGAGATGGGCGACCTCAGCCGCTACACCAGCTTCGAGCAGATGGCCGAAGCGCTCAAACACACTTATGCCCGTGCGGACAATCCTTTCAACGACATCCGTGCTTGCTACGACTTTGCTCATGAGATGCGCCCAGACGACCTGGTCTTTGCCAAGCGCGGCCGCAGCACCATCGTCGGCCACGGCATCGTCACGGGAGGTTATGTGTTTGACCCCTCACGTCCCAGCATGCAGAGCGTGCGGACGGTGCGCTGGCTGCAGCGCGGTGAATGGACCGCGCCTTACGCCCTGCCAATGAAGACCCTCACTCGCCTAAGCCCGGCCTCTGAGGAGCTTGCGGCTCTACAGGCCTGTCTCGGCGCAGTGGATCCCAAACGGCCCGTGCCGGTGGAGGAGCGAAAGCCCTTCACAGTGGATGACGCGCTACAGGGTCTCTTTATGCCGCGTGCAACCTTTACGCATGCACTCGAAGTCTGGCGCCACAAGCGCAACCTTATCCTGCAAGGCGCGCCAGGAGTTGGCAAAAGCTTTGTTGCGCGGCGCATGGCTTATGCGCTGATGGGCTATGAAGATCCGAGCCGCGTCCGCACCGTCCAGTTTCACCAGGCCTATGCTTATGAGGATTTCGTGCAGGGTTTCCGCCCAAACGGCGGTGGCTTTGTTCTGAAAGAGGGTGTTTTTCTGGAATTCTGCCGACGCGCACTGACCGACCCCGATCAGACCTATGTCTTCATCATCGACGAGATCAACCGCGGCAATCTGTCAAAGATCCTGGGCGAGTTGATGTTGCTGATCGAGCCGGATAAGCGCGCCCCCGAATGGGCGGTCAAGCTAGCCTATGCCGAGAAGGCCGATGAACGCTTTTACGTGCCCCCCAACGTCTTTCTGCTGGGCATGATGAACACGGCCGACCGCAGCCTGGCGGTGGTCGATTATGCCCTGCGCCGCCGCTTTGCTTTTGTCACCCTGGAGCCTGGCTTTGGCGAAGGCAGCTTCCGGACGCATCTGACCGAGCGAGGGGTCTCCACCGCCCTGCAGGAGCGGATTTGTAGCCGGATGGGCACGCTGAATGCGGCCATTCGGGACGACCGCACCAATCTCGGTCCTGGCTTTTGCATCGGCCACAGCTTCTTCTCCAGCCCGCCGCGACTACCGGAGGGGGAGGGAGGGAGCCTGAGCCCTGACGCCGAAGCCGCTTGGTATCAGCGGGTGATCGAGACCGAGGTCGCACCTCTGCTGGAAGAATACTGGTTCGACGATCCCGCTCAGGCGGAGGCCTGGCGCAGCAAGCTGCTGGCCTGACGGGCGTCCTGCGATGGCCAGCGCCATCCCGATCCGCAACCTCTACTACCTGTTCCTCTATGCCTGGGACCGCTTTCCGGAGGGGAAGGCGGTCGAAGTCGCGGCTACGGACAGTCCGGATCTCATGAACCTGCTGGCACAGGTGCTGATCAATGGTGTCCGGCGCCTCCTCCGGCGTGGGCCTGACCGCGGCTACCGGCTGGAGACGGACGAGACCGCAGCGCCGCGCGGACGTTTTCTCCTGGCGGAGACCATCAAGCGGGCCACAATGCTGCGCGGGCGGGCCGTGTGCGCCTATGACGAACTCAGCGCCGATGTGCCACACAACCAAGTCCTGAAGGCTACGCTGCGGACCCTGGCCGCCGCGGAAAGCCTGCAGGATGGTTTGGCACATGAGCTGCGGCTCCTGCATCGGCGGCTTGCCGAGGTGTCAGACCGGCCGCTTTCGAGAGCACTGTTCCGGCCGGTGCAGTTGTCGCGCAACAACCGCCATTATGACCTGCTGCTGCAGATCTGCCGGCTGGTATACGACAACCTCCTGCCTGGAGAGGGTGCAGGCCGAACTCGCTTTGCTGATATCCTGCAGGATGAGGTGAAGATGTCGGCGGTGTTCGAGGCCTTCATCCGCAACTTCTATCGCGCCGAGCAAAGCGTCTTTCACGTCGGCGCGGAGCATCTCGATTGGAATGCTCTATGCGACGATCCTGCCCATGCCAGATACCTGCCGCTCATGCGTACCGACGTCACCTTACGGTCGCCTACACGAACCATTGTCATTGATGCCAAGTTCTATCAGCAGACTCTAGTGCGCCACTGGGGTGGGCCCGAACGGGTGCGCTCCGGACACCTCTATCAGCTACTGACCTATCTCCGGCATATCGATATCGCAGCGCAGCCTGCTCGCATGGCAGAAGGCATGCTGCTCTATCCGCGGATCAGCGGTCCGGATCTGCGGCTCCACTACACGCTGGACGGGCACTCAGTACGGATCCAGACCGTCGATTTGAACCGAGACTGGACCGAGATCCAGCAGGAGTTGCTGGCGCTGCTAGAATTGCCCGCTGCAGCATCAAAGCTGACGGAGGAACCTGTTAGCCTCAGCACCTCTTCGTAGCCGATCCATGCTCGGAACCAAAGCTTATAGGTCGTGACCCTAGCTGCGCCGACAGCTCAGCATAAACCTTCGCAGGCCTTCCCATCCCAGAATCTCCCAGATCACCGCCGGCAACCCAGGCGGTCATGGCAGCACGCCCTTTGTCGAGCTCCGCTGGGAACTCCCCCCCGCGGGTCGCACTGATTGGCCTGCAATTCCTGCTTTGCCGGAGCCGCGTTAGCCGGCCCGCAACACGCCAGCGGCACGCAGCAACCGCTCGTATTCCTTGCCCTCTTGCCTGATCGTGGCGTCCACTTCCTCCGGCGTCCGCGCGTCGGGCTCGATCCCAAGATCGGCGAGGCGGCGAAGCACCTCCGGCTCCCTGGAGATGGTCAGCATGTGGCCCGACAGCAGGGAGACGACCTGCGGCGGCGTGCCGGCCGGGGCGAACATGCCGTTCCAGGTGGTGAAGATGGCGCCGGGAAAGGTCTCGGCGATGGTCGGCACGTCCGGAAGCTGTGGAACCCGATGCGCGCCGGTGAGCGCTATCGCCTTCACCGCGCCGGACTGAACAAGCTGCAGCATGTCCGCCGGCGAACCGAAATGCGCATGCACTCGGCCACTCACTAAGTCAGCAACGATTTGCGGTACGCCAGGATAGGGAACGATCGTCAGCTCGATCCCCGCAGCTGTCGCCAGGGTAAATGGCGCCAGGTGGCTGGAGGTGCCGAGGCTGGAGGATGCCGTGTTCAACCGCCCAGGATTGGCCCGTGCCCATGCCACCAGCTCCGGCAGCGTGGAGGGTGGGAACTCCTTGTTGACCACCAGCAGGATGCCGTTGCTGCCGACGATATTGACACCCATGAAGTCGCGCAGGGGATCGTAGGAGACGGATTGCATCTTCGGCGTGGCAGAGAACACGCCCGGTCCGGCAAAGAGCATCGTGTGCCCGTCACGCGCGCGGAGGACCGCCTCCGCGCCCAGCACGGCGTTTCCGCCCGGCCGGTTTTCCACCGGGAAGGGCTGGCTCAGAACGGCCGAGAGGCGGGCGCAGAACAGGCGGCAGAGCGTGTCCGTCGCTCCCCCCGCGCCATAGGGAACGATGACGCGGACCGGTCTCGACGGCCAGCCGCCCGTCTGCGCAAACGCTGGCGATGCCGCAGCCACGGCGGCCGCGAAGCCCAGAGCCCTTCGTGTGATCATTCTCTCGTTCTCCATCGAGCAGCAGACACAGAACCGCCACCGCGGCAGGGCGCCGAGGGCGTCAGACAAGGCCGCACTGCGCGATCGGCCACCCGCATCCCGTGCCGCCGCGTACTGAAGTCGCTCGTCTCCTCCACCCTCGCGCGGCCAGTTCCCGCCCGGGATGCACGGCGTCCGTCTGCCGAAGGCCCTGGCCTCAGCCTGCCTGGATGACGTTCTCGCCGCTCTTACTGAGAGAGGCCGCGCGCGGCCTCTGTGGTAAGCGGCGATATGGATCACCGCTATCGGCCTACGCTGCCGGTCATGTACGACGGCGGCAAGCACGATTTCGTCCAGCAGCCCTTCTTCCAGTGCCAGCGCGCAGCCATCCTGCCGCGCTGTGGCCTCTTTTGCCCGCAAGGTCGGCAGGTCGGTGATTGTCTTCGGCGTCGGCGGCCGGGGCCCGCTCCGCGCGAGAATGCTCTCCACCTCCTCGTCGGGCATGAGCGCCATCATGGCCCGCCCTCCGACGAACTGGCCAATAAAATGCGCCGGCCGACGAGGGTAGCGAAGAAGCTCTCCCGTTCACTCTGCAACCGGATGGCATAGATGATCGACAGGTTGTCCAGCAGGCTGAGGTCAACGCGCTCCTGTACCGTGTGGCACAGTCCGATGCGTGGACGTGGCGCAGTCCGCCAACGGATTGATGCGCAGGAAGTCGAAGTGCCGGTCCAGAAATTAATTTGCAGGAATGAAATAGCGGACGCCATCATCCCGCTCGATACAGCCCAGGCGGGTCAGCGTATAGCTGACCCCCTGGGCGCTGCTCTTATCCAGTCCAGGGACCTCTGCACGTTGGGACAGTGACATGGGATGCGGCTGGCGCCCGAATGCCTCCAGCACGCGGAAGGCGCGTTCCAGGCCCTGATGTCGAGGCGCGGATCGACATCTGCATCGACCATGGGAGCTTCCCCCTTACTTCCTATTTGGCTTTGACATGTCTTCTCTTCAAAAAGTATTGTCAATTTCAGATAATTTGTATCGACCGTCAATACGATAGGTGCTTCGCCCATTTCATGCGGCACAGTTTCGGGTCCTGCAACGAGAACCGGAACGTGTCCGGGCACCATCGCGCCGCGGTCTGACGACGGAGCGGAGTGCCCATGTCCCCGATGCCAGAGGATGTCCAAAACGATGCGCCCGGTTACTTCTAAACCCAGCGGATCCCTGCCCCGCGCTTTGCGAGGCAACTTGCTTTGGACAGGAGGATCGCTGAGCTTCATCTACAAAGATCGGGAAGTGCGGAGCCATATCTCGGTCTATGCCCTCAAGGGTTCCGAGAAGATCATCATGGTCGATACCGGCCATCCCTCCCACTGGGATGACTTGGAGCGTGACATCGACAGGTTTCTCGACGGCAGAAGCCTCGACTTTATCTTCCTGACGCACATCGAGTTCCCGCATATCGGGCTCCTCCCAAACTGGATGCGCAAATTCCCCGACGTGCAGGTCTACGGTATGGTCAGCGACCTGTTTCACTACTTCCCGGACGAGGCGCACCGCTTCCATACGGTCGCCCCCGGAGACTTCCTGGACCTGGGCGACACGAAATTCGTCTTTGTGCCAGCCGTCTGGAGAGACATGAACAACACACTCTGGGGATTCGAGACGCGGGACCGCACGCTTTTCGTCGCCGACGCCTATGGGTATATGCACTACCACGACAAGGGCGAGACGGATGTCCTTAGCAGCGAACGGCCCGTCCCTGACCTTGAGGCGTTGCAGTTCCTGAACGAGCGGGCGCTGTACTGGACGAAGTACGCCGATACGCGGGAGACCTTCGGCAGCATGGACAGCCTGCTGGATGTCCTGCGGCCGCATCTCATCGCGCCCGCGCATGGCGGCGTGGTCGATACGCTCCCGGCTATGAACCCGCTGATCAAGCAGGGCATGATGATGATGAAGCTGCCGGTTTAACCCCGGGTGAGCACGGAGACTCGGCATATGGACAGCAAGTTGGCCAGTTCAGCTACCCTTTCCTGCACCTTTGATCCATCCTCCGGCGCGGAGCTGGTGCCGGGTCTGCTTTACGCGCTTGGCAGTTCGATCAGCCTTGATCGCCGGCCAGGCTGGATGCCGGCCGATTCGAAGGGCTGGCTGCCGATGCAGTGCTATGTGCTGCGCGACCTGGAGACGAAGTCCCTGGTGCTGATCGACACCGCCAGCACCGGGCAGATCGATGCGATTCGGGCCGGCCTCTCCACACTCGCCGAGGGAACCATGGACCGGCAGCTCCTGCTCGCCCGTCGCGAGCATGACTGCACGCTGAACCTGCCGCTACTGACGCGCGAATTTGCTGTCGACCGCGTCGCCACGGCCGGGGACCTGAATCCGCTCGATTACTTCTCCTCCATGGAGGAATCCTATTCGACGGCGCTGGTCACCTCGCAGATCCAGTCACGGTTCTTCTTCCTCCGACCTGGCAACATCATCGAAGCGGGTCGGTTCCGCATCGAGGTTCTGCGCGCGCCCCTGCGCGTACTGTCTACGAGCTGGTTCTATGAACATCATACAAAGACTCTCTTTACTTCCGATTCCTGGGGCCTGCTGACCAGCCCTACCGACGGCCCGCCGCGCGCAGTGACTCCCTCCCCGGCGGAGATCACCCCCGAGAGCATCGCCAACTTCATAGGAACGAAGTTCGATTGGGTGAAAGGCATTGATACCGTACCAGTGATCCGCGAACTGGAGGATCTGCTCGGTGGGCTTGAGATCGATCGGCTCTGCCCAAGCTATGGCTTGATCATCGAGGGTTGCGATGCCGTACGGCAGTGCATTGCGAACGCCGCTGAGGCGCTGGCGCTCCTGGCGCGGTTGCCGCGCCCCGATGCGCTGGATACCGTCAACCTCGAACAATTGCGGCGGATCTGCAGCTAGATGTTTTAAGCCATCAGTGTCATGTTGCGAGTTGGATCTAAGCTTGACTTTGGCCATCAGGCGGCGTGACAAAGGACGTAAGCCCAGGCGTGCTGGAGCGCTCGCCGGGGTTTTGCGCCGTGGCCGCTGTGCCGGGATGTGAGGAAACCTTGCTCGCACCAGATGTGACGTCGCACGGCGGCGAGGGTATCGCTGAAGGTCGGACGTTCCTTGTGATACCAAGCGCTGCTTGCCGCGGCATTGCGTTCTGAGGCTCTGAGCTGGGCAGCCAGGAGGGTGACGAGCGAGAATAGCCCAAGCAGGCATGGCGTCGTGCGGGCGATGGCGAGCTCCGACCACTGCCGCTGGGTCTCGACACCGAGATGCACCCTGGTTTCCTGAAAGGTCACCTCCAGCTGCCAGCGCTGGATGAACCAACACAGGATCTGCTCGGGCGTCCGATCAGGATCAGTGCACAGCAGGGCCTGCGGCTGGAACCGGCGATGAGGATCGCGGACCAGGATCCAGCGGATCGGCAGGATCGGCATTCCGCTATGACGCCATACGGCAGTGGCCGAGCAGATCTCGACGTTGCGTTCGCCCTCACCATACCAGCCTGGGATCACGACACGCTGCCAACGCGTATCGGCACCGACCAGCACCTCCGACAGGTTGGGCCGCCGCGCCCCTTTCGTGCGGGGCCGACCATTGGTTCCAGGTCGCCGTGGCGGCGCCGGATCATAGAGCGCGGCATCGAGCCGCAGGCGCGTGATCCCGATGATCCTGTGCCGGGTCAGGGCAGCCAGCAGTTCCAGGGCCGCAAAGCCGCTGTCGCCGACCACCACGATGTCGCGCCTTGGAAGCCAGCGACGGGCCTGCAGGATCAGTTGGCGAGCCCAGTCGGTGAGCTTCTTGTGCCGCCGGCCCCGCTCGCGACAGTACCGCTCGGAGGGCGCGAGCGTGGACAGGAAAGGCAGCGCCCAAACCCGGCCGGCCCAGGGAACAGGTGCCAAGAGCATCAGGCTGATCCAACGCAGGCCGGAAGCTTTCACGAAATGGCCGTGGCTGGAGCGCACCGGGTCGCGGTAGATGCCCATCGCTGCAATCCGCTTGCCGCGGCGGCGCTCAATCGTGTCGTCGATGCCCAGGACGACCGGCCCGTCCGGTGCGAAGGTCGTGATCAGGTGCGCCAGCAGGAGGCGTGACGCTGCCCGGGGGCTCCAGACCGCCCGGTTCAGCACCCGATGATAGTTCACGAAGCGCCGCTCCTGCGCGAGGCCGCTGATCTGCAACAGGCTGGTCACCGTACGTTTGCCTGGCGCCAGGATAGCCCCGATCAGCAGCACCTCGGCGTGTTGCCAGCTACGCTGGAAAAACAGCGGCGCAAAGCTCAGGATCACCGCGGCGAAGCGGGATGGTAGGTGAAGCATGGCGGCGTCTCTTGGCGGGGACACGCCAGCCTAGCCAGTCACCCGCCTCGCCGCCTACGCCTCCCTCAGATGGCCAAAGTCGAGCTAAGAACCCCTAACGATTTGCTGCCTTGGGTAGCGGTGTACCAGCAGACACAGCGCTGGCTGAAAGCGGGGTGCTTTGAGGCACCGGCGGAGGATCTGTGCGATGCTGCGCGACGAAAGGCGCAGCCGAGCGCTGCCATCCTAGATAGCCACACCTTGCAGCGGCCCTATCCCGGTACCAGTCCATCTCGCTCCACGACCCCCTATAGCAGGCCTTCCCGCCGGAAGGAGAGCCGCCGCCGGGAGCCGAGGATGAGATGGTCATGCACGACGACCGACAGCACGGCGCCGGCTGCCTTGATCTGCCGCGTCCTCTCGATCTCGGCGCGTGAGGGTGCCGGCGCCGCGTTGGGCTGGTGGTGCACCAGGATCAGCGCCGTCGCATGCAGCTCCAGCGCCCGCCGGATCACCGCGCGCGGAGAAACCGGGGTGGTGCTGTCAGGCGCCTGCGTCTCGTCCGCGATCAGCCGGTTCCTGCTGTCGAGGAAGAGCATGCGGTGCTGCTCGCCCGTCTCCCGCACCAGCGCTGTGTCCAGGTAGCCCATCAACCGGTCCCAGCTGTTCAGCACCGGCCGTTCCACCACCTCGGCCTGTGCCAGGCGGAGCGCCGTGTCCTGCACCAGCTTCAGGGCGGCGACGCTCTGCGCGCCCAGATCCGCCTGCGCCAGCAGCTCTTCGGACGGCGCGGCCAGCACCGCGGCGAAGGAGCCATGGCGGTTGATCAGCCGTTTGGCCAGTGGCTTGGTATCGCTCTGCGGGAAGGCGAAGAACAGCAGCATCTCCAGGATCTCGTAATCCGCCAGCGCACCGGGACCACGGGTCAGTAGCTTCTCGCGCATCCGGCGACGATGGCCGTGCGGTCCGGTGCCGTCTGGGAAGGGGAGGGAGGCCCCCTCCGGCTGCTCAGCGCCGCGGCCGATCCGGCTCTTCGAACTCCGGGAGCGTGGCTGGCCGGAGGCCAGCAGGTCCGGGGGGTGCGGCAAAGCACGGGCACCCTCGGCAAAGCCGCGCCGGGCCTGCGCCTGCATGATGGCGCGATAGGTGGGATTGGCGGGCCTTGGCTCGATGGGCCGGCCGATCAGCATGCCCAGTCTCGACCACATGACCGTGCCTCTCCCTGGCGCTCCTGGCGCCATTCTTCGCTGGTCGGAAGGCCACATCAACGAAAATTTCACGGCTCCGTGAGGTTCCATACAAGCCGCCACGCCGGCGCTATGCAGCGCCGATGTCCTGCCTCTCCCGCCTGCTGCTGCTCGCCAGCCTGCTGCTCTCCCAGCCCACGCTCGCCGCCGAGCTCTTTGGCCGCGTTGTCGGCATCGCCGATGGCGACACCCTGACCCTGCTGACACCGGAGCGGCAGCAGGTGAAGGTCCGCCTCTACGGCATCGATGCCCCTGAAAGCCGCCAGCCCTATGGCACCCGCGCCCAGCAGGAGCTCTCGGCGCTCGCCTTCCGCAAAGAGGTGCGCGTGGTGGTGGAGGACACCGACCGCTATGGCCGCAAGGTCGGCCGGGTCTGGGCGGGGCCGGTGGACGTCAATGCCGAACTGGTGCGCCGCGGCGCCGCCTGGGTCTACCGGCAATACAACCGCGACCCTGCCCTGCCACGGCTGGAGGCGGAGGCCCGGCAGGCCAAGCGCGGCCTCTGGAGCCTGCCGCCGCAGGAGCAGGTACCGCCCTGGGATTGGCGCCGGCAGGGCAGCCCGCGCACCGCGGCACCCACCAACAACCGGGGAGGGAGCGCGGCCCCAGCACAAAGCAGCGCCGGCCTCAGCTGTGGCGCCAAGCGCTATTGCGGTGAGATGCGTGACTGTGCCGAGGCGCGGTTTTATCTGCAGCAGTGCGGGCTGCGGCGGCTGGACGGCGATGGCGACGGGGTGCCCTGTGAGCGGCTCTGCCGCTAAGTCTGTGCTCCAGCAGGAGGATCCTCAGGATGCGGCGGGTGTGGCGTTGAGCGTCATGGCAGCGGCGTGGTGCGGTCTGGCCTGGAGCGCCTGGGTGCCGCTGGAACGCACGGCGATCCGCACCACCGCCCCGGCTCCTGTCGCGCAGTATGGCGTCCACCCGGCTGCAACGTTGACCCCGGAGGCCTCCGCGTGACGGATTTCCTGGCCACCGCGCCGACCCTGGATGCCAACTGGCGCGCGGTGGTGCTCTTCGGGCGGAATGTCGCCTCTTACAAGTTCGCCCTGGCCAAGACGCTGCTGGATCTGGCGGAGCGCGCCGATGAGCGTGTGCCCCTGGAGGAGCTGGCGGTGCCCTTTGCCCGTCATCTCTGCGAGCATCTGGCCCGGGTGGACCGACAGACCACCTCCCGCTCCAGCCAGTTTCTGGAGGCCTGCCGCGCGTTCAACCGGGGCGAGCTGCCTGAGGACAGGCTGATCGGCACCACGGCCCGGCTCGGCTTTACCAATGTGCTGGATGCATTCCATGTGGTGGGCCGCGGGCCGGTTCCGCTGCGCTTCTTCGTGGATGAGCGAAACGGCAGCCGGGGCGCGGGTGCCATCCGCCTGACCGATGATCTGCGGCGCCTGGCCGGCTCGCTACAAGGTGGCAGTCTCGCCGAGGAAGCGGAGGCGCGCTGGCGGCTGGTGGAAACCGCCTGGCAGCTGGAGCTGCCGCGCGCCGGCATCGAGGTGCAGGCCGATGCTGCCCGCGATCTGCTCTTCGTCGAGCAGGGCCAGCGGATCCGGCGCACCAGTCTGACCCGGGTGCGCGCCGCGCTGAACGGCTATCAGCGCGGTCATTGCTTCTACTGCCGGGCGGAGACGCCGCTGGCCGAGGCCGATGTCGACCATTTCTTTCCCTGGGTGCTGAAGGAGCGCGGCGCCATGCCGGATGCCGACAGCGTCTGGAACCTCGTCCTGGCCTGCCGCCGCTGCAATCGCGGCGAAGGCGGCAAGTTCGCGGCCGTGCCGGTGCCTGCCCTGGTGCAGCGCCTGCATCAGCGCAACAACTGGCTGGTCGACAGCCATCATCCGCTGCGCGAGACCATCCTGCTGCAGACCGGGCTGGATGCCGAGGCTCGCGCGGGCTTTCTGCGCGGCCGGCTGCAGATGGCGTTGGAGGCGCTGATCCATCACTGGCAGCCACGGGAGCAGTATGGGGATGCCTGATCCGGTCACGGCAACGCTGGCCTATTATGACCAGCACGCGGCCGCTTTTGCGGCGCAGAATGCTGCGCTCGACCTGACGCCGCTCTATGAGCGCTTTCTGCGGCATCTGCCGCCGGGCGGGCGCATCCTGGATGCCGGCTGCGGCACTGGCCGCGACTGTCTGGCCTTTGCTGAGCGGGGCTATGCGGTGGTGGGTTTTGATGCCTCGGCGGCGATGGTCCAGCTAAGCCGGGCGCGGGTTGGCCGTCGCGCCACCCTCCACCACATGCCCTTTGAGGCGGTCGCCTGGCAGGCAGCCTTCGACGGCCTCTGGTGCTGTGCCTCGCTGCTGCATGTGCCGGCCGCGGCCTTTGCCGATGTGGCGGCCCGGCTGGTGGCGGCCCTGCGGCCAGGGGGCGCGTGGTATCTATCCTTCAAGCAGGGTGCGGGCGAGCACTGGCGCGACGGGCGCCTGTTTGTCGACCACAGTGAGGCGAGCCTCCGCGCCACACTGCAGCCGCTGCCGGTGCGGATTGCGGATCTCTGGACCTCGCCCGATCTGCGGCCGGGCCGGGAGCGCGAGAACTGGCTGAACCTGGTGGCGATCCGGACTGAGACAGAGAGCATCGCGCAAGGCCGGTCAGAGGCAGGCCCGTGAGCCAGTCAGGCCACGCCGCCGGCGTGCACCTCGCTATGGAGGGCAGACCGACGATCTCATAGCTCATCCCGCTTGCAGAGCGACCGATCTGCGTGTGCAACCGCGACATTGATTAAGCAAAACCACTATGGTTGGGCATCGATCAAGAATAGGCCCAGAAAAAAACTTGCAAAATAAAATGGGGACATCTATATAGGTTTTGTCAGTTTCGTTGTTCCGGTGTGCTTCTCCTGCCCATTTATTTGGGCTCTGAGCTTGTTTCCGTTTCAAATTGAAGATGATCCGCCGCGCAATATCGCTCGGCGGCATTCCGTTTTGATCGGAATACTCTCATGGCTATCGGCACCGTTAAGTGGTTCAACACGACCAAGGGCTTCGGCTTCATCCAGCCCGAGGACGGCTCCAAGGACGTCTTCCTGCACATCTCCGACGTGCAGCGCGCCGGCATGGACGTGCGTGAGGGCGACAAGCTCTCCTACGACGTCCAGAGCGGCCAGCAGGGCAAGCTCTCGGCCGGCAATCTGCGCCAGGCCTAAAGGCGGGGCGGCCATCTGGCCGCCTTTCCTATAGCCATCGCAGCGCCTGCGCTGTTATGGGCCTCGAGCCTCGGCTGGATCTCCAGCCGAGGCTTTTTGCGCGTGCTGGCCGGACAAGTTGGCGGCTCGATGTAGCTGCCCACCGTCGAAATCAAACTCAGCGTCAGAGGCCTGATATTCGGATCGTTCCGTCAACTATAGAAGAGCGTCATTGTCATGGTTGCATCTTCAAGACGTCTGCGCGCCCCATTGCCGGAGCGCTGCACTCCCGGTCAGGCGGTCCGCCGAAACTCAACAACGTTCTCCAGCATTGCGACCTCAGGCTCCGGTGTGGTTTCGTCGGCGAGGCGCATGAGGGGAGCCAACACTGTTCTCTCCCACAGGCTGTTCACCATCTCCTCAAGCTGCTCCTTGAGGTCAGCCCGGCTCTCGAACCACTTCTCCAATTCACCGGCTACACGGCCCTTGAAGCCCGGACCCATACCCCACTGCTCCGCACACTTCTGCCAGACGTCCGAATCCTTGAGAGGGCCGTGGTACACCTCTGTGCCGGCGCGCTGGACAGCTTCCAGAAATGCCTTGCGGGAGGTCGCTGCACGCTGGCCGATCTGATCGATGGTGCGGGTCGCAATGACGAGGTCCTTGTCCTGCTTCAACGCCGCAAGCGTATCTTCCAGTGATGCAAACCAGCGGTTGCTGCGCAGAACCGCGTCACGGGCGGCCCCCATACCCACCTGATGCATGATGTTCAGGCCTGTGTAGGTGCCGCTCCGTCGCGTGGCGGCCCAGAGGGTGGAGGCATGTCGCACACCCTGCACCGTCGTCAGGACATCCCGGTAGGCGAGCCTTTCCCGTGCTCCCAGCTTTGAGTGGGCACCAAGAAAGTCACGCATGCGCTTCGCAACCTCCTCGACCGCGAAGATCATCGTCTGCGCTTCGTGATTCTCCAGAATCTCATTCACTGCGGCGCAGAGATCAGACAGGCGCTCGGCTGCCGCCTCGCGCATCTGGTTCAACTGTCCAAGGAGACTCTTGCGGATGCTCTCTGCAGGATCGGACTGGGCGTTGAAGAACAGCACCGGAATCTCCGGCAGGTCGGAGGCTTGCAGATCACTCTGCACCTGCATCTCTTTGAAGGCATAACCTTCCTCGTCCGACATGGCCGTTTCGCCCATGTCGTCCTTCATGGCCAGTGCCTCATCCGGGCGAGGCAGGGCCATGACCGCAACCTTGCCGGCGCTTAGAGGCTCAGAGAAGGTCTGGCGCATGTGCTGGAGGAGCGTCTTGCTGCTGACGCCGGGCGCGTCGTTGAACTTGGAGCAGAAGACCACCGCCGTTCGCGGGTCCCGCAGCCGCAGATCAAGGTCTTCCCGGACAGCGACATCGTCCACACCTTTGGTATCGATGACGGTGATGTCCAGTTCGCCGAAATCCTTGCCGAAGGCTGGAATAACGAGGTCGATAGATTTGGGCAGGCTTACGTCCGGCAGACGCCCGTTGTTCACCTCCCTGAATGTTTTGGCAAGCCACTCCATCGGCTGGAGCAGTGACGAGGATTCATACCAGAGGTCGCGACGCGTCCGTTCACCAAGGCGCATCAGCTCCAGCACGCGGGTGCGAAGCTCATCCTCGGTAGCACAGGCCTCCACGAGGTCCTGAACAGGGTCCTGATAGGTGATCTTGCCATCCTCGCGGATGGTCTTCCGGGTCAGGCCGGCCATGTTGCGAATGGCGCGCTCGGTCTCACGGCTGACCGCCGCCGCTTCGCGCAGAGCCCTATCATCGCTTTTCAGGGCAATCTGCTTGGCGGCGCAGAAGTCGGCCACAAGGCTGCGGAGTTCCGCATCGGAGAGCGGGAGGACTGACAAGCCGAATTCCGGGCCACGACGGATATGGACTTCACAAATGGTGGTTCCGCCGGCGCCGGTTTCCAGCACTGTCCGGTCCATCGCTTTGGTGGAAGGCGAGGTCGGCACCAGCAGGTCAAATGCAAAGGCGAGCGCAGTGGACTTGCCGACGCCGATGTCGCCAATGAAGGCAAGGTTATGCTTGAGCTTGAGGAGGTAGGCGGCGCCGCGCAGAAGCGTGGCCTTATGTCCTTCAATCGCGCGGCGCAGCGGCCATGGCCGATCCTCGTCGCTCAGAAAATCCTCAACTGCGCACAGCATGTCCTCGGTTTCTTCGAGAACAACACGTTGCGGATTCCAGAAGGTCGGCGGCTCGATGTGCAGCCACTCCCGCGAGGCAAAATCCCGGTAAGCCGCAACGTCCGTCGAGCCAAGCTTTTGGAGAGCATCGAGGACCCGGTCAGTGTCGACCGCATTGGAGATGTCGCCCTTCTCGATGCGCGAGACGCGGCTCTGATCAAGGCCTGCGGCCTTGGCGACCTCGGCCTGTGTCACCCCGAGATCACTACGGAGGCGGCCGATCACGGCCGACAGTCGCTTAACGGGCGCATCTTCAAGCATGTCATAATCTCCTGCTAGAAAGCTGATTATATGTAGCATGTATGCGCGTCAACCCCGAAACGGGTTTGCATTCTTGCAGGGGACAGAAAATCTAGTCGCCAGGATTCGAACGCTTTCCGCTACTCAGACTGCACCATGGCCTCGCCCGATGCCCTTGCTGGTCCTGCCGGCCCCGCTCCCCGAGGCTCGCTGGCAGGGCGCGCGGCGGACTTCGCCCGTCCCAGGACCGCCTCGAGCACCCGGCGCGCCTATGACCGGGACTGGGCCGGCTTCACCGCATGGTGCAAAGGGCATGGTGCCGTGCCGCTACCCGCGCGGCCGCAGGTGGTCGGCCTCTGGCTGACGCATGCGCCGAGCGGCTGGCGGTCGCCACCCTCGGCCGCCGCCTTACCGCGATCTCCACCCTGCACCGCCTGCACGGCCATCACCTCGACACCTAGCATCCGGCGATCAGTGACGTGCCGCGCGGCATCCGCCGCACGTGGGGCACGGCCCAGCGCCGCGTCACCGCCGCCACCATACCGCCCAGCACGGGGTTGAGGAGCGGCTAATCATGCGCACCATCCGGCACCGCTCGCTACCGGTGCTGCGCACCCATGTGTGCGACGGCGAGATATTCCTCGATAACGCCTCGGGGCGCGTTGGCGCTATAATTCAGCCCAGCCCAGCCCTGAGCGGATAGCGGACGCGCGATGCAGAGCAGGTTTTGCTGCACTTCCCTTTGGGAGCTTTCCAATGAGACTTTCTCCCTACGCGCTGGAACGTCTGATGCGGCACGGCCACGCCGTGGTCCGTTTTTAAGGGCGCAGGTCACAGGGTAACACACCATCGCTGGAGGTAGCTTACGATGATCCTTCTATGGTTTTGATACGCCCCATCAGAAAAGCATTCCGCGTCACCGCCTGCTGGCCATAATGCATCTCACGGTGGCAGTTCGGGCAGATGGCGGCGACGGCGTCGAGCTTGTCCGGCCCACCATCGGATAACCGATGGAGGTGGTGCACTTCCAGAAACGGTTCTCCGGAGGCAGAGGTGAATGGAGCCGGTTGGTCGCAGCATTCACACACGCCATTGGCGCGTGCGCGAGCATAGTCTCGAACGGCAGCAGCACGACGAAAATACGTCGCAATGGCCTGGCCAACATGCTGTCGCGGCGCCTCTGTTCCGGCTTGCTGGGCTGCTTTGCGAAGCGCTGACAACTGTGTTGCAGATGCCCCTGTGTTCAGAGGCACCGGCGTTGCGGCCGGCACGAGGTGGAAGACGATGCCGCGCCGCATCGCACCGTTTCGATCTGGCGCCTGCCGATACTCCCAACTCGCGGCAAAGAATGGCCCGACATATTCCACCTGAGACCGTGGCGATGTGAGGATCTTGAACAGGTGCAGATCGCGGCCTTGGTCGATGTGATCACGAATGGCAACATTGCCGCGCAACCAGGGCATATCGCCGACCTGGCCCTCACCGAAGTAGCAGAAGACGCCGTCCGACCAGCCATCTTCATAGCCATGCTGCACACCTGTCGCTCCGGTAAAGAGCAGGATGACCGGGTGCTGCGACGGCGTTGAGATGCCACCTTGCTGCTGGCCGCCGAAGTGCTTGTGCAGTGTGGTGCGGCGGTAGATCTGCCCTGGCACAAGATCCAGATCGCCAGCCGGCGCGGTGACTTTCTTTGCCATCAGCGTGCCATCTGGCAGGTTGATGGAAGAGCCGCGTCGACATCGAAGGGTGAGGTCATCATGACGTCAGCGTAGCGGAACTCATGCCGTGGGCAATGATGCGTAGCTGTGCCAAGACGCGCTTCTATCTGCAGCAGTGCGGGCTGCGGCGGCTGGATGGCGATGGCGACGGCGTGCCCTGCGAGCGGCTCTGCTGCTAAGCTCGCGTTCTCGCTTTGGTCTTCTGGCGCCGGAGCACCGAGGGCGCCATGGAAGCGGCATGCTAACCCGTGCCGCAGATCCGCCCGACCTCACCCAACTGGAGGCGATGGCGGCGCAACTGGCGGCCAGCGGCCACTATCGCGTGCTGCGGCGGATCGCGCCGCGGCCAGCGGTGACGCCGCCTCTGGGCACGCCCACCCGGCTCGGTCTGCTGCTCGATCTGGAGACCACCGGGCTCGATGCTGCGCAGGACGAGATCATCGAGATGGCGATGCTGCCCTTCACCTATGGGCTGGACGGCACCGTCTATGCAGTGGGGGAGCCCTTCAGCCGGCTGCGCCAGCCCACCCGCCCCATCCCGCCGGCGGTCACGGCCCTGACAGGGCTGACGGATGAGCAGGTCGCGGGGCAGCAGATCGACCCCGCGGAGGTGGCTGCCTTCATCGCGCCCGCGGCGCTGATCATCGCCCACAATGCCGGCTTCGACCGCCGCTTTGCCGAGGCCTTCTGCCCGGCTTTTGCCGAAAAACCCTGGGCCTGCTCGCAGCGGGGGATCGACTGGGCGGCGGAGGGGTTCGAGGGCAGCAAACTGAGTTACCTCGCCATGCGGCACGGGCTGTTCTTTGAGGGGCACCGGGCGCGGCATGACTGCGAGGCGACGCTGGAGATCCTGGCCCGCCCCTTGCCCGCCTCGGGCGTGCCTGGCTTGGCGCGGCTGCTGGAGGGGGCGCGGCAGCCGCGCTGGCGGATCTGGGCCACGGATGCGCCCTTCCACCACAAGGACCGTCTGAAGGCCCGCGGCTACCGCTGGAATGGCGAGGGGACGGGCGCGACGCGCGCCTGGTTCATCGAGGTGGCGGAGGCCGAGCGCGCGGCGGAATGCGCCTTCCTTTGCCAGGAAATCTTTGGCCGGGAGCTGGAGCCACTGATGCAGCGGATCACCGCCCTCGAACGCTACTCGGTCCGCGGCTGAGGAATACCAGACGGGGTCGTGCCGCGCGGGCCTCAGGACGAGTGCCGGATGGGGTCAGTCCTTGTCTTGGGTAAGGAAAATCCTTACTTTGGGCCCATGATCACCAGCCGGCTCACCAGCAAAGCCCAGACGACGATCCCCCAGCCGGTCCGGGCGGCCTTGCGTCTGCGGGAGGGGGATGAGATCGCCTATACGATCGAGCAGGGGCGGGTCGTGCTGACCCGCGTCCAGCCGGAGCGCGCCGCCGACGATCCGTTCCGCACCTTTGCCGAATGGGAAAGCCCGGCCGACGCCAAGGCCTATGCCGGGCTTTGAGGTCTGGGACCTGGTGAAGGTCCCCTTTCCCTACACCAACCGCCCCGTGCAGCAGCGCCGCCCGGCCCTGGTGATCGCGGCGCCAGAAGCCTCCGGCACGCCAGCGCTGCTCTGGGTGCTGATGGTGACCAGTGCCGAGAACCGTGGCTGGCCCGGGGATGTGATGGTCTCGGACCTGACCGAGGCTGGGCTGCCGGCTCCTTCTGTCGTGCGCCCCGCCAAGATCGCCACCATCGAAGCTGGCGATGCGGAGCGGATCGGGCGTCTGCCGGAGCCAGACCAGCGGCAGGTCGCCCAGGCACTCCGCGCCAGCCTCGGCGGGGTATTGGCGCAGTAATCACCACTGTGCTGGCTGCAACGGGGTAAGCGGCCGGCCATGCCCAACGCCTGTCGGTCCACGATCAGGCGCTCACAGGCCGTGGCCGCACCAGCAGGAGGCGAGTTGCGAAGTGACTTCCGAGGTGCCGCTGAGGCGCCGCTGAGAAGGATCCTCTGACACAGGCAGCCCGTCAGCTGCCGCTCCTGAGTATGGTGAGCGCGGGCCGGCCGTTGCCGCGGCTCAGAAATCATTTCCGAGCGGGCCGCGTCCAGATGGTCTTGTAGCGCCGTGATATGATGCCCGCCCGGCACGCAGTTTGGCTTCACGACGAAGGCGTTGCAGCATTTCCGGGCATTGTCAGGGGGATAATGCTGGAGGAACCGGGCAGCCTCTCCACGTGGCAGGAAGACCGCTCGGAAGTGAGTTCGGCGTTCCGCCGCGACAGTGCCGGCGCCCCACGTCCATCTCAGGCATCATGATCGCCGACATTCCAAGTCTGGCCATTGCTATGGCGCGGCGCTGGTCTATCCAGCTGAGCGGGAGGCGGGAGGGATCCCGGCCGCGACCGGCTCTACCTGGTTGGCTGTATTGCCAGAGCAGCGCGGCACCTTTTCTCAGCCATCCGCCAGGCGGCGTCTGGATCCCAGCCTGCCTGCCCTCCTCGCTGCGAAGAGCGCAAGTTCTGCAAGGACACGCGCCTGTGCCTCACGAACGCGCTCGCTACCGGGCATCCCAGCGGATTCTTTTCACCGAAACGCCGCAGCACGTCCCGCATGTCATCTTCTCAACAGAGGGCGGTGACATTGCACGATCTGTTGTCGGCGCGCCGGTGGTGGCAGCCATCTCAGGAAAATATCTGCTGGATGCATGATGTGCGCGGGCCTCTTGCCCATGCTGCTCTCCAACGCGCCACGCGTTTGATGAATTCTTCTCTGTTAGGATCAGAGGATTTACCAGAATCAGGCGGCACTTTCTCATCATGCTGGAAGAATCGGGCAACTGTTGTTCTAATGCCACATCACCTGCTCCTTCATCTGCCAATAAGGGAATTGCATGACTGTGCATCAATTCATTTCTGCACGCCATAGTCAGCTGCTGATCTCTCCACAACAGTCCACGCCGGTTGCCAGGATGTCGGATCAGCGAACCTACTGCTTCACTCTCGGCAAGAGCGCGACGGAGAGCAAGTGGCCGAAGTCTAACCGCAGGGAGATGGCCTGGGAGCAACTGACCGAGTTCCTGACGACCCACAAGGTCGGCAAGAAGGAGGGCAGTTGCATTGTCCCTGCCATCTTCCGTGGCGAGCGTCGCAAGAAGGACGAAACCGAGCAGATCGACTTCATGATGCTCGACAGCGATACCGGCGTCCCGCTGGAGGAGATTGTCGCGCAGATCCAGGCGCGCGGCCTGCGGGCCGTGATCTCGTCCTCCTATTCGCACAAGACGGAATACAGCAGCGTCAAGGAATCGACCTGGAAGAAGTGGGCCGAGGAGAACGGCGGGGAAGATCCGAAGAGATACCTGCGGGAGCATGGCGTGGTGCCGGCGGTGGCCGATACCGGGTTCCTGCTGCATGTCGAGGACGGCCGGCAGGTCATCCACCACGACCAGATGCCGAAGTTCCGCGTGGTCCTGCCCCTGCGGAAGCCCTGGCGCGCCGCCGACTACCCCTCCCAGGAGGCCGCGAATGCCGCCTGGAAGGCAGGAGTGGAACTCACTTCGGCCGCGCTGGGGTTCCGGCACGACGCCTCCACCACGGACACCAGCCGCCTGTTCTACGCGCCCAGGTGCCCGGCTGACGGGCCTGCGCCGCAGACGGCGATCCTCGACGGCGAGCCGCTGGACCTGGATGCGCTGGAGGAGGAGGAGGGCATCTCGGCCGACGATCTGGTGGTCAAGGCCGTCCGCAAGGGCGAGAAGGTGTTCTATGGCGATTTCGACCTGACGCTCTGGTCGAAGAAGTATGGCGCCCGGTTCGAGATCGTCGATGCGCTCCGGCATCGCGGCAAAGCGAGCTTCATTCATGCGAAAAACGAGGGTAGGCAGCACCTCGTCTGCGTGGACGACGGCGACCATTCCTCGGCGAAGAAGGATACCGCGACCTTCGTCTCCAATGCGTCGGAGGCGCGTGGCGGCGTCAAGGGCTTCACCTATCACTGCCTGCACGCTCATTGCAAAGACAAGGACCGCCTCCACTGGATCACGCGGCTTGTCGAAGAAGAGTGGCTGCTGCTGGAGGATCTGAAAGACCCCGATTTCCTCGTCGAAGCGGACGAGGATGACGAGGAGGCCAAGCATCTAGAGACGATCGGCGATTCTCTCGATGTTGACAGGCTGAAAGCCGGTTTCGAGAAGGCCACGACCAAGGGCGAGATGGCCGCGCTGGTCGCGGAGATCCGTGAGAAGCGGTTCTCTCTCCTCGATCAGACTGACCTGATCGGCGCCTATAGCAGCGCGGTAAAGCGCATCACGGGGATGCGGCCCACGCCTGCCAAGGCCGAGAAGGCGCTGCGGCCGTCCACATCCGGCGACGGGTGGCTCGGGCAACTGGAGGTCGACCAGGACGGCCGCATCTCCGCCGTCGTGACGAATGCAGTTGTCGTGCTCTCGGAAGATCCGGTCTGGCGTGGTGTCCTCGCCTATGACGAGTTAGCGCGCTCGATTGTTCTGATGCGGCCGATTCCCATCCACGGTGAAGGCAGCCTGGAGGATGATTTCGATGAGCCGCAGCCCTGGTCCGATGACGACACGACGCGAGCACGCATCTATCTCCAGCGGGTGAAGATTCTGGTGTCGCAGGAGGACACTTTCCGGGCCGTCCGGCTGGCGGCCCTGAAAAACCACTTCAACCCGCTGGTCAAATACCTCAAAGGGCTCGTCTGGGACGGTAAGTGGCGCCTCGACACATGGCTGATCGACTACTGCAAGGCGGAGGACACGCAGTTCGTCCGCGACGTGGGGCGCATGACGCTCCTGGGGGCCGTGGCGCGGGCTTTCAACCCCGGCTGCAAGCTCGACAACATGCTGGTGCTGGAAGGCGACCAGGGCGCCAGGAAGTCGACCGCCATCGCCATCCTGGGCGGCCGGTGGTTCTCTGACAGCGTGCCGCCGCTGGAGAAGGATGAGGTCCGCCTGTCCATGTCGCTGCATGGAAAGTGGATCATCGAGCACGCCGAGATGGCCTCGATCCGCAAGCCGCAGGTCGAGGAGGTCAAGTCGTTCCTGACGCGGCAGACCGAGGAGTATGTCCCGAAGTATGGTCGCGTCCGCGTCCGCGAGCCGCGCTCCTGCATCTTCATCGGAAGCTGTAACCCGGACGGCGCCGGCTACCTCCGCGATCCCACGGGCGCCCGCCGCTTCTGGCCTGTCAAGGTAGGAGACGAGATCGACACTGACGCGCTGCGCCGGGACCGCGACCAGCTTTTCGCGGAGGCCGAGTTCCGCCTTAACTTTGAAAAAGAGCCCTATTGGCCGAGCAGCGAGTGGCAGCGGATCTACGCCAAGCCGGAGCAGGAGAAGCGGGAGGAGGAGGATGACGGGTGGATCGACCTGATCCGCGACTGGCTGGAAGGGTCGGCCGGAACGCTGATCGACGAGCACGGCAATGAGGTGCGGAAAGACCCGATCACGCGGACCACCACTCAGGAGGTGCTGTCAAAGGCCGTCGGCATGGCGCCAGCGGCAATCGACCCCCGCTCGCAGTCGAGGGCGGCCAGGGCGATGACGAAGCTAGGGTGGGTGCGGAAGAAAGTCAGGAACAGCCAACGTTATTGGGTCTGCCATGATTACGACGTGGTGCTGCCGCCATCGCCGGAGGATCTGGAGGGCCTATAGCCTGCCCGCCTCCTCGTTGTTTCTACTGGCTACCGCAGCCCTCGGAACTCACTTCCGGGGGCTTCTCATTTGCCCTCCTCCGGTGCCCACTCAGGAGGCCGCGTGCCCACTGAGATTAGCGGCCAGTGGGCACCTGTAAGTCGATGTTTTGACTATGTGGCGCCCACTGACCCACTGTCCCCATTAGATTGTATATGACACATAGGAAAAACTCGATGGGTAGGCATTACTGTCATATCGTGTTTTTCCCATAGCCCTCTTTAGATTCATCGTATTTCGATGGGCACAGTGGGCACAGCCTGGGTCCGAAGCGGCGGGAAACCCCGAAATAGCGGCCTAAAATCGTCCGTTCAGCTTTAATCCCGAAATAAGGGCCTAAAATCGACCCTTAACGGCTATCAGGCCGCGCACCTGCCCAAAAGTCAGTGGGCACCGCCTTTAGCCCCGATTTTAGGCCCTCTGACGGGAGTTGAGATCCGGCGGTCGCCCGAAGTCCCGTTAATCGCGCTCACAGGCCGTTTTTCAGGGGTCAAAGGTCTCCTGGGAGGTCGGGAGGGCCTTATCTCCGCTCACAGGCCGAAAAATCGCCCTATAGGGCAAAATCCGGCATAGTTTTCCACCGGGGCTCTGCGCCGCCCCCGGTTCCAACCTACCAATGGTAGGGACCCAATGTCTAACCCGCATTCCCGTGTGATATCAAATGGTTAAACCAAAATACGGTTAAAGAACCCCGCGCCACAGGCCACCACAGGCGAGGAGAGGCCGGGCCAGCCGGAACCCCGGATCCCAGGCCACCACAGCCAAGTTGAGTCCGGCCATCCCGCTAACCCTCGTCACAGGCCACCGCAGGGTCGGCTAGCCAGCCGTCAGGAGAGAGGCCCTAGAACCGGCCGCCAGGGACGGCGGGAAGGGCAGGCAGGAGCAGACTGGACACTTCGAAAAACCTCGCGGCTGAGGCGCGAAGCTGATTCACTGAGGTCAATCAGCGGGGGCAGTGGCGATGGCGAGTCAGCCGGAGTTCTTCGATGTCGATGAGCGGTATGCGGCGCTCTCCGCAGCCGGCGACCCGCTGGAGCGCCTTGCAGCCGTGGTCGACTTCGAGATCTTCCGCCCGGTGCTGGATGCGGCGCTGGCGCGGGCGGACCGCAGCCGCGGTGGGCGCCCGCCCTATGACGCCGTGCTGATGTTCCGCATCCTGGTGCTGCAGGCGCTCTACAGCCTCTCTGACGAACAGGCTGAATTCCAATTGCGGGACCGGCTGTCCTTCATGCGCTTTGCGGGCCTTGCTCTGCACCAGGCGGTGCCGGACGCCAAGACGATCTGGCTCTATCGCGAACAGCTCAAGCAGGCCGGTGCCATCGAGGGGCTGTTCCGCCGCTTTGATGAGGTGCTGGCGGCCAAGGGATTTCTCGCCATGGGTGGGCAGATCATCGATGCCACCCTGATCGCGGCACCGCGCCAGAAGCTCACGGTGGAGGAGAAAGCCACCATCCGCGAGGGCGGCACGCCGGAGCATTGGTCGAAGACCAAGCGGGCACAGAAGGATCGGGATGCCCGGTGGACGCTCAAGCGCGGCAGAGCCAGGCCCAAATCAGAAGGCGCACCGCGCCGGGCCATTCAGATCGCGGTGCCGGTCTTCGGCTACAAGAGCCATATCGGCATCGACCGGCGTCACGGGCTGATCCGCCGCTGGATGCTCACCGATGCCGCTCAGCATGACAGCCGCAGCTTTCCAACCCTTCTGGATACCGAGAATACCGCCAGTCGCGTCTGGGCCGACACCGCCTACCGCACCAGGCGCAACCTGGAAGTGCTGGAGCGACGCGGACTGTCTGAGAGGATCCAGTTCCGCAGACCACCACGACGCCAACTCTCCGAACAACAAGCGAAGGCCAATGCATCACGCGCCCGGATCCGCTCCGGCATCGAGCATGTTTTCGCCGCGCAGAAGCATCGCATGGCGCTGTTCGTCCGCACCATTGGCCTGGCCCGCGCGCAGGTGAAGATCGGCATGGCCAATCTCGCCTATAACTTCACCCGCCTCGCCTGGCTCAGCACCCGAGCTGTGCCCGCATAACCCCACAGCGCCCACGAAGAGCAGCACCCGCCGCCCAAAGCCGGTGACCCAGCCGGGTCAGCAGGGGAACGTCACAGCCTGAGGCGGCGATCCTGCTCGCGGAGGCTGCACCGCACCGGGTACTTCGAGGTGTCCCGTCGCCAACCCAGCGCAGGGCGCCGAACTCAAACAGCGGGTTGGCACCGTCAGCACCTTGCTGAGGATTGCGATCTCTGACGACCGCTTCGCCCGGACAAACTCTCGAGCGATGACGCTACGCATTCCTTTCTTTTCCCGGTTGCGCCTTCAATACATCGCTGGTGCAACCACCCAGATCAGCTCTGTCGGCTCATCTCCGATGCACCAGAAGCGCAGTGCGGCCGAGGCCGAAAAGGCGAAGGAATCGCCCGGATCCAGCGCATACTCGCGACCGTCAATCTCAATGCCGAGCCGCCCGGCAAGTACGGTGCCGCATTTCGCTCCGGCCTGAAGCGTTGCCTCATTCTTGCCGGAGGTGCCCTTCGGCTCGATGACGATCCGCATCATCTGCAGCGCCGAAACCGCGTCCGGAGACAACAGCTCCTTTGTCAGGCCGCCGGGTCCGAGTTCCATCCGTCGCCGGTTGTCCTTTCGGACCACGACGCCTTCTTCAACGCCTCCGGTCCCTTCGAACAGCCAGCCCACAGGCATCTCCAGCGCACCGCATATGGCGCGTAGGGACCGGAGTGTCGGCGTAGCAAGGCCGCGCTCAACCTCGCTCAGGAAGCCGATGGAGACTCCGGCAGCGTCTGCCACCTCCTGCAGCGAAATCCTGCGGATGTTGCGCCGCATGCGCAACTTGGGACCGATGCCAGGGCCGAGATCCTGCTTGCTCTCCGCGGCATGCTGAGGCTGCGTCTTCGCCAAAGTCTTGCTCCTCTCGCGCCTCACGGAACCGACGCGGTCCAGCCAACATTGCATCCGGCGCGGCATTGGCGATAGTGAAAAAACTGCGGTACATTTTCGCCATCAGCTGTGGCAGGAGAGTTAGGGCAAATGCAACGTGAGACCACCGCGCGTCAGGTACCCCGCACGCTGCCGCGCAGCCTCTACGCCGCTACCGCTCGCCCCACTGTAGCAGCGCCGCCTCTGGAAGGCGATCGGAAGGCCTCTGTCGCGGTGATCGGCGGCGGCTTCACCGGGCTGTCCGCCGCGCTCCACCTGGCTGAAGGGGGCGCCGATGTGGTGCTGATCGAAGCCAACGAGCCCGGCTGGGGTGCCTCGGGTCGCAATGGCGGGCAGGTCAATCCGGGCCTGAAATACGATCCGGACCAAGTGGAGCAGGACTTCGGAGCGGATCTCGGGAAGCGCATGGTCGCATTCTCCTCCAATGCGCCGAACGTCGTCTTCGATCTGGTGCGCCGGCACCAGATACGCTGCGAGGCCCGTCAGGGCGGTACGCTGCGGGCAGCCTATGCGGAAAAGAACGCCGCTGTCGTGCGCAGCACCGCCGAGCAGTGCCTGCGTCGCGGAATGCCGGTGGAACTGCTGGAACGTAACGCGATGCGCGCCGTGACCGGCACCGACCGGTACATTTGCGCCGTCCGCGACCATCGTGGCGGCTCCGTCAACCCGCTCGGCTATGCGCGGGGCCTGGCGGAGGCCGCTCAGCGAGCGGGCGCCACCATCCATGCCGGAACCGCGGCCTTGTCGATACAGCGTCAGGCCAGCGAGTGGGCCGTGCGCACGCCAGGTGGCACACTGCGCGCGGAGAAGCTGGTCATTGCCACCAATGCCTACACGGACGACATCTGGCCGCGGCTGCGCCGCAGCGTCGTGCCGGTGTTCAGCGCCATCGTCGCGACCGAGCCGCTCCCGCCCGACCTAGCTGCCAGCATCCTGCCGAATGGCGCGAGCCTGTATGAGAACGGGCAGATCACCGTCTATTATCGGATCGACGAGAACGGTCGCCTCCTGATGGGCGGCCGCAGCCCCATGCGCGACATTTCGGACCCGGGCGAGCTCAGCTGGCTGGTGCGCTACACGGAGCGCCTTTGGCCCGCACTGAAGGGTGTTCGCTGGGAATTCACCTGGAACGGCCAGCTCGCCGTGACGACGGACCACTATCCGCATCTGCATGAGCCGGCCGAGAACGTGCTGATCTGCCTGGGCTACAATGGACGTGGGGTTGCGATGGCCAGTGCGATGGGCGGCGAGCTTGCGCGGCGCTGCTTCGGCGCATCGGTCGCCGAACTGAACATGCCCGTCACCGACCTGAAGGAGATACCCTTCCACGGCCTGTGGCGCAGCGCGGCCGCGGCGCGGATCCTCTATGGCCGGATCCGGGACTCGCTCGGCCTGTGACGACCATGCCCCTGCCGCCATCCGGCGGGGCATGATGCCGCTGGAGCATGCTCCGATCGGCTGGAATCAGTCCATCGGAACGTGCCCCGGAAAATATGTGAGCTGGAGTAGATCATGCTCGATCGGATGGAGCCACTCCGCGATTCCATCCGATCGGCGCGGCCCTAAGGCGCTGGTGGCATGGGGAAGGGCGTCGGATCCGCGAAGCGCAGCACGACGTTCCGTGTAATCTGCGCGACGTCGTTGTCGTGCCCATTCGTCGGCAAGGAATGCGCCCAGGCGATCGAACCGACGGCGAAGACCGCCCCGCCGGCCGGCCCCTCATGGAACACCAGTTCGGCCCGCACCTCAGGGTTCTCCTCGCCACTATGGTTGGCGATCGAGGACGTCATCGCCTCCGGCGCCAGCAGCATGTAGCGTGTGTGGCCTTCGCTGCGCCCGACCACGAGCGCATGCGGCGGCGTTCCGAGCTTCACATCGGCGCAGTCGATTTCCTCTCCCGCCGCGCCACCGCCGATGAGGCCGTGATTGCCGACAATCTCCCCCTCCACGCCCTCAAAGATCCAGGCGGCGCGCGGATCGCGCGCTTCCGGTGTCAGGCGATAGTAGCTCGAGAAATCGAATCCTGTGGCAATCGTGCCGGCAGCCGCCACTCGCTGCGGCGCCCGCCCGAGCCGGCGCCACAAGCCGCCATATTCGCCGGTAAAGGAGTGATAGGCCTCGCCAGGCTCGGTTTCCCAATAGCGCGCCCCGCTCTCGGCGCGGCGCACCTCGATCAGCCACGGCTTCTCCGGGTGGTAGGCCACGCGCCAGTAGAAGCCATTGCCGCCGAGATAGATCAGCCGCCCCCCTTTCGCCTGCCAGGCCTCGAGCGAGTCCAGCATGCGGGTGGTCCAGTATTCCGGATGGGTGCCGGTGAGCACGCAGCGATACGGCGCGAGCACGCTCGGCCCTTCCGCGTGAAGGTGGTCATCGGTGATCAGGTCGTAGCCGATGCCTTCGGCGTGCAGCCATTCCAGAATGTGCGTGTCCGCGTTGAACGCCCACAGGCGCTGGCGGATTCGCATGGCGAAGAGGGGCCGCAGCCGCGAGGAGTAGCAGACGCCGGAACCGTCCGAATGGGTATCGTAGGGGGAGAGTCCCAACTCGCGGCGCTCATGCACGAAGACTTCCGGCGCACCGATCGTCATCCAGGTTCCGCGCTTGGGCTCCATCTCGGCCATGTCGGTGCTGTAGTGCGGCGTCGCATAGGCCATGTAGGTCGCGGTCGAGGCAAGAAAGGCGACCGGGTTGCGCCCCTCGCCACGCGGCGGGGCGACGAAGAACACCACATGTTCCACCGGCCCCTTGCCCTCCGGCGTCAGCCGCGCGGCGTAGGCGCCGCTCGGCAGGTCATCCGGGATCCGGATCTCGAAGTCGGGCTCCCAGCGCGCATCCTCGAAATCGTCATCATGGAAATGCACCGCCGCGAAATGCGCCGGGCGCACCGTCCAGGCCTGTACGGTGCCGTCGAAATCGGCCGAGGTCACGCCGCGGGTCGGCAGGTTGACCAGAACACCATGTAGGGCATGCGGACCGGTATCGATGACACGGCTGCCGGAGATGTCCTCCGCCAGATCCCAGGCGCCGAGCAGGCTCGACTCATCGCGCGGCGGCAGGCCGGTCGCGAACAACCTGGCACGCGCGTCCGGCGCCAGCTCGCCAGTGAAGAGGCAAGGCGCTTCAATCTTGCCGTTGTAGTGGCTGGTGGCGACGCCGCGCGGCAGCGCAGCGGCGTCTTCCGACGCCTCGGCCGCCAGGGTCAGCGGAAGGCCTGCCACCGCAGGCGCCGCCGCCGCGGCATTCCAGTCGCCGTCACACTGCCCCGCGGGGAAACGCTGGAGAGCGCGCAGCGTCAGCCGCGCCTTGCCGCCCGACCAGGACAGCGTCGCCTGGAACCAGTAGCGGGCGAGCAGCCTTGTCGGGCTGCGCAGTGTCGTCTGGCCCACACGTCCTTCCAACCGCCCCTCAGCGTCAATGGCCAGCGACCAGCCATCCTGTCCCGCGCCGCGTGCCATCAGCACCTGCCGCCGGCCGAGTTCCGGCGTGGTCGGAAAGAAGCGGCAGGACGCGGTGAACTCGGCCGTCTCGGCAGCAGCGGGCGGCGTTGGCAGCAGCGAGTAGGAGCCGATGTGCAGCGACTTGCGCCGCCCCTGGTGCAAGGTGCCGAGCACACCCGGCACCAGTTCCTCCTTCAGCCCGACGCCACCCGGCGTCTCATCGCCGCAGATCACCCGCACCAGGTCGGCCCGATAGCGCGTTCCACCGTCTTCTGAGGAAACGTGGATGCGCACGGTTTCGCCCGCCCGAACACAGAGCGGATCGGGGTAGCCCAGGAGATCGTAGTCGCAGATCACTGGGCTAGCGTATCCATTCATCAGTCAAGGTCCTCCGGCCAGGGAATGCCCGCATGCTTCTCCCACCGCAGCCGCAGAAGCGCCCACTGGGCTGCCTTGAAGGTGTCGAAGCGGCGCTCGTCATGGAAGGTGATGGGATCGTCGCGCCGATTGCCGAGCTGGCCGATCGCCCATTCTTTGCCCGGCTGGACAGTGAGAATGAAGGTCTTGCCCTCAAGGCCCTCCGTGCGCAGGCGCGTCAGCAGCCTATGCAGCGGCAGCGAATGATGACGCGATGGTACGTCGCGATATTCGCGCAGCAGGGGGATGTCGCGTTCGGTAATCTGGTACATGTCAGCGAGCCCGGTCTACGATCTGCTCGGCGAGGCGGACACGTTCGTCGAGATTGGCGGCGATCGTGTACCAGTTCGGCGCATAGTTTCGCCGCCTGACTTCCGCCATGGTCAGGCCAAGCTCCTGCTCCAGCTCGGCTGGGATGACGACTTCCGGATTCAGCGGCAGCGAACCGGCTTCCCGGAAAACACCGATGGCGGCCTGATGATCCGTAGCGCGGTTGAGGAACCGTCGCGCTGCTTCCTGGTCGGGAGCGTTCTTCGGAATGGCGAACACGTAAGAAAGGTTCAGCCCGCCTTCCTCCGGCAGGATGATATCGACCTGGCGCTCACCCGCACGCCTCAGGAGCTGGACCTGCGAGGAATAGAACGGTGCCGCCGCCACCTCGCCGCGCGAGAGCTGGGTCTGCAGCGACGCCATCGAGGTGTAGACCGCGCCGGCATTGCGCGCGATTGCCTCCAGCATCGGCACGCCTGGACGGATGTCGTTCTCGTCGCTGCCGTTCAGCTTAGCGAAGAGCGTCAGGTCATAAGGGCCCAGGAAGACCGGGCGGGTGATGGAAAGCTGCCCACGCCACTTGCGGTCCTTGAGCGCGTGCCAGGACTGCAAGTCGGAGGCGCGTGCCAGCTCCTTGTTGTAGGCAATGCCGTAGTAGAGGAAGCTCGTTGGCATCCCGATCAGCTTGCCCTGCCGGTCTCGCACCCAATACTCCTCGGGAATGTGGCGGACATTCGGGATGTCGTCCGGCGTCAATTCCTGGATGAGACCGCGGTTCGCCAGGTTGGCAGCCTGGTAGGACGCCGCGACGATGACGTTGTGCTGGGGCCGGCCCTGCGCCGCGGCGACAGCGGCCGCAGGATCGGAAACTTCGGCCACCGTCACGGGAATGCCAGTCTCCCGGGTGAAAGGCGCACCATAGACGTCGCGGTATGTCTGTGCGCCGCGGCCACCCCAGGAGGCCATGATGACCCTCCCGGCGGCCTGCGCCGTCGCGAGATGCGGCATGGCCAGGGTGGCCGGCAAGGCGAGAATGGCGCGGCGTCCGATCGGGACAGACATTGATGATCCTCCTTAGCTGGCGTGGGCGCAGAGAGCAGGCAGCGGACTTCGCAGCGTCATGCGCGGCGCGAGTCCTCTTCCACGTCCACGAAGATCTTCAATCCGAAGCTCCGCTGCGCAAGCAGCACGAGGGCGGACGTGAACACGATGAGCAGGCTTGAGATGGCAGCCACCACCGGGTCGGCGCTGTCGTGCAGGTGGCCGTAGATGGCCACCGGGAGCGTCGTCACCTCCGGCCCGATGAGGAACATCGTGACCGTTACCTCGTCGAAGGAGACGATGAAGGAGAACAGCAGGGAGGCGGAAAGTCCCGGCCGCAGCAGGGGAAGCCTCACGCGACTGAACGCCGCGCGCTCATCGGCCCCAAGCACGCGCGCCGCCTCCGCCAGTGAGGGGTCAATCTGGCGCAGTGCCACCGCGATGGGCCGGTAGGCGAAGGGGGCGCACAGCATGAGATGCGCGATCAGGATGCCGGCGCCGGTGCCGTTCATCTGGACGGCGATCAGCCAGCCCAGGAAGGCGATGCCGATCGCGGCATGCGGAAACAGCAATGGCAGCAGGATCATCGTCTCGGCCACACTGCGCAGGCGCTCCGGCGCGCGTTCCAGCGCCAGCGCCGCGCCGAGCGCCGCCAGCGTGGTGAGGATCGCGGCAGCAACGGCGATGAGAGCCGAGATGCCGAGTGCCCGTATCCAGATCGCCGAGCCAAGAAACTCTTCATACCACCGCAGCGAGAAGCCATCGGGCGGAAAGCGCAGCACCGCCGTGGGATGAAAGGATGCGCCGATGACCACCACCAGCGGTGCCGGCAGCAGGATCAGCAGCAGCACGCCAAGGACGCTCACCGGCGCCGGAGTATTTGTCACAGGCTCCCCCGGCGGCGAAGCCGCCCCTCCCACATCTGCAGCGGCATCACCAGCAGCAGGGAGACGACGAGCAGAATAGTCGCCATCGCCGACGCACGGGCGAAATCGAAGATCTGGAAGATCTCGGTGTAGATCTGCGTACCGAGCATGCGGTCACGCAACCCGCCAAGCAGCAGCGGCGTCACGATCGCACCGGTCGAGATCAGCAATACCAGCGAGCAGCCGCCGAGCACGCCGGGCAACGACAATGGCAAGGTCACGCGCCGGAAGGATTGCCAGCCGGTCGCGCCGAGCACCCGCGCCGCCTCCTCCAGCCGAATGTCCTGGCGCAGCAGGGAGGAGAGCAGCGCGATGACCATGAAAGGCAGCAGCACATGTGTCAGGCCAATCAGAACCGCGGTCGGCGTGAACAGGATGCGGATCGGCATGTCGATCAGGCCGAGGTTGCGCAGCGCCTCGTTGAGTACGCCGCGGTTGCCCAGCAGCACCATCCAGCCAAAGGTCCGCACCACGATGCTTACCAGCCAGGGCGAGATGACCAGCATCAGCCAGAGGTCGCGGCGAGGCGAGCGTGCAAGGAACAATGCAAGCGGGTAGCCGAGAAGCAGGCACAGCAGCGTCGTCGCCACGGCGATCCAGACCGTCCGCCAGAGGATGCGCTGCATCATGGGATCGGCGAGCTGGGCGACGATGAGCGTCATGCCATCGGCGGCAAGGCTGGACCAGAGCAGCGCCGCGATGCTGGCAGCGAAGGCGATGACGAGCAGCGCCATCGGCAGGCCAAGCAGGATGCGCGTGCCCCTGCTCACGCCGCCACCGTGGCGCATGTCGCCGGATCAAATCCCAATGTCGCCTTGCTGCCGAGCCCCAGATTGCCAGCGGCGGAACCAGGCAGCACGGCGATCAAGGCCGGACCGCCGCCGTGCGGGGCAACGCGGAAGCGCGCATGGGGCCCGATGAAATCCATCGCGTCGATGCTGCCCTCCAAGCGCACCGGGCGCTCCAGCGCTGCAGCGCCGACACTGACCTCCTCTGGCCGCACGACGAGCAATCGGTTGGCGGGCAGCGACACGCCAAGCCGTGCGAGTTCGTCCGGGCCGAGCATGTTGGCCTCCCCCACGAACTCGGCGACGAAGCGGTTGGCGGGACGCTGATAGACCTCCTGCGGTGTGCCGACCTGCGCCAATTGACCACTTTGGAACACGGCGACGCGATCCGCCATGGAAAGTGCCTCCTCCTGGTCGTGAGTAACGAAGATGAAGGTGGTCCCCGTGCGCCGCTGCACGCTCTTCAGTTCGCCCTGCAACTGCCGGCGCAACTTCAGGTCCAGGGCCGACAGCGGCTCGTCGAGCAGCAGCAATCCCGGGCGCAATACCAGCGCACGCGCCAATGCGACGCGTTGCCGCTGCCCACCCGAAAGCTGCTGGATCCGGCGCGCTCCGTAGTCGGGCAGATCCACGAGTTCTAGCGCTGACCGCACCTCGCGCTCGATCTCGGCAGCCGGGCGTCGGCGCAGCGAAAGGCCAAAGCCGATGTTTTCAGCGACCGAGAGATGAGGGAAGAGCGCGAGGTTCTGGAAGACGAGGCCAATGTCGCGATGGTTTGGCGGCAAGCCCTGAAGCGGCCGTCCGTCGAGCGCGATGCCGCCGACATCTGGCGTTTCGAAGCCGGCAATCAGCCGCAACAGGGTGGTCTTGCCGCAGCCGGATGGCCCAAGGAAGGAGATGAACTCGCCGGGCTGGATGTCGAGCGAGACACCGGCCAACGCCCGGACAGCACCGAAGGACTTACCGACTTCTCTGACCTGGAGGTGACCCTTGTCCAATCGCGCACCCTACCGCCGAAATTGCACGAGTGAGCCTAACCCACGATCTGTGAAAATTAATAGCCTATTTTTTCACTAAACCCGCTCGGGCGTGCCTGATTGTGCCACCCCACCGGGCGTCCCGGCTCGCAGCGATGGCGGCCTGCAGGAGATCGTCCGGGCGTCCTCCGGCAGTCCGTTGATCCGTGCTGCTTGCGGTTTAGTCGACGCGTCCAGGACAGGTCGTTTCCGCGGTCAGTGCCACGCCTTGGCCACGCATGCCCGCCCTCAAGCTGGTGGATGGCCGGACGGCTGTGGCGTAGCGCCAACATGGTGGGGCACAGTCCCGGCCATTGAGATGGGGATCCGGAGCCGAAAGCGCGGGGACCGCCCGAGACGCCGCACGGTGGGGCGGATCGAAGGCGGTGGTGGGGATGGCGGCGAACCTGCTGGTACCCGCCAGGCCGACGGCCACGTCCTTCAGCGCGTGGCCGATCCCGAAGATGCGCAGCAGCCGCCCGTCGAAATCTGCGCCCTCGTCCTTCGGCGCATTCACGAACTCGAACTGCAGCGCGCGTTCGCAGACGTGGCCCAGGCGGGAGCCGCCGAGATAGTTGCGCGGCGGCGCTGCCTGGTTCGCCGTTACCAGCGCGGCGTCGATCGCGGTGTTCACGTGCGCGGAGGTCTGGCTGCGGCTGTTGAAGTCGAGCATCAGAAGGGCACCTCCGCCGCCGCGTCCTGCCGGGCGATCGCCTGCATCGCCTCCTAGGAGACCTGTGCGCGGGTAGTGGTTGAAGGTAGCCGTGCTTCGTGATTCGCTGGTTTCTCCGTTCAGCCCGGAGATCGGTAGATGGCGCAGCGCCAGATCGGCCAGGAAGGCTTCGGTTTTATCCCTTTACGTGGCAGTCACTCGTCACTGGATGAGTTGGAAAGCCTGATTGACTGGCATCCCATTGCGACGGTGCTCGGTGAGATCCATGCCGCGGCTAAAGGCGAACCCGCTTGGCCGCCGCTCGCCCTGTTCAAGGCGATGCTGATCGCGGTCTGGTATGATCTATCGGACGTGAAGCTGGCCGAGGCGCTGGATGACCTTGCCTCCTTCCGCCGCTTCTGCGGCTTTGCTGCGCAAGAGCCGACACCGGAGCGCACCGCCTTTGTCCGGCTTCGGAGGCAGTTGGTGGCTTGTGAACTGGACCAGGTGCTATTCGCTGAGGTGACGGAGCAGCTCAAGGCCAAGGCCGTGAAGGTAAAGACGGGCACGCTGGTCGATGCCACGGTGATCACCTCCGCCAGTGAGCAAGATGAGGAAGCCCGTTGGTCCGGTCATCAGCGACGCCGCGCGATCCATGGCTACAAGGCGCATGTTGGTGCGGACGGCGATACCGCCATCGTGGAGCGGGTCTCGGTCACACCTGGAAATGCCCATGATGGGCGCTCCGGCGAAGGAGCGCTTCCGGACAAGCCCGGCACTGTCTTTGCCGACAGCGCCTATCGGGGCCAGCTCTTCGCCGCGGCAGTCCGCATCAGGGGCGGAGTGCCGCATGTGGCGCAGAGCAGCATTTGGGCCCACGAGGATGACCGGACGGCAGTGCGCAGGCTACGGGACTGGAACAACAGCATCCATCGCGTCCGCTGCCGCATTGAGAAGGTCTTCGGTACCTGGAAGCGCAGCTATGGGTTACGCCGCATGCGCTGGCGAGGATTGGCCAAAGCGGCTCTGCAGGTCTGCCTCACCGCCATGGCCTACAACCTGAAACGAACTGCCACCATCATGAGGCCGGCAAGCAGTTGAGCAGCGAGTGCGCCTGGCGGCTTGAACGGGGCTTCCTGAGGAACCTGCCTGCGACAGAGCGTAGCAAGCGCAGAGGGAAGCAGCTCGAGTGATGGCCCATTAGCCAAACTCAGCCCGTCTGGGCACCTTCAACCACTACCCGCGCACAGGTCTCATGACTCGTTGATTGTGCCGGCCAGTGCCAAGGCAGCGGCTCGTCGCGCCATCATGGAGAGTTACGTTGCCGTCTGTGGCCTGGCGCCAAGGCTCAAGCGTAAGAGAGGAGTTTCGAACCTGCCACCCTCCTGAGGAGAGCATCTGGATAAGACGTCAGTTTTGGCAAGCCAATTTTGGCTTGCCAAAACTGACGTCCAATATATGCTGCGTGTGGGCATTGTCACGTCGTTGAGCGCTAGCCGGAATGAGGGGGCTGAGCCAGGCTGGCCGGATGTCAACCGAGCCCGCCACCTACCCCGGCTACCGCTTCCCCGCCGCGGTCATCCACCATGCCGTCTGGCTCTACCACGTGTTCAGCCTGAGCCTGCGCGATATCGAGCTTATTCTGGCCGAGCGGGGCGTGGTGGTCAGCTACGAGAGCATCAGGCGCTGGTGCCTCCGCTTCGGCACGAAGTTCGCGGCAAGGCTGCGCAAGCGGCGGCCGAGGCCGGGCGACACCTGGCACATGGATGAGGTGTACCTGAGGATCAATGGCGAGTTGTTCTACCTCTGGCGCGCGGTGGACCAGCACGGTGTCGTGCTCGACATCCTGGTCCAGGAGCGGCGGAACGCCACGGCCGCCAAGCGCTTCTTCAAGCGCCTGCTGGTCGGCCTCAAATACAAGCCGCGCAAGATCATCACGGATGGGCTCCGCAGCTACGGCGTCGCGCAGCGTGAGGTCCTGCCCGGTGTGCCGCATCGGACCAGCCGCTACCTCAACAATCGTGCCGAGAACTCCCACAGGCCGACGCGACGGCGAGAACGCCAGATGCAGCGCTTCAAGTCACCTGGGCAAGCCCAGCGGTTCCTCTCGGCACACGCGATGATCTATGGCCACTTCCGTCCACGGCGACACCTGATGACCGCCGAACAGTAGCACCGTTCGCGCGAGAGGGCCTTCCGGATCTGGCGGCAGGAAACGTGTGTCCAGATGGCGGCGTGACGTCGCGCAAGCTCCGCCCTGCGGTCAAACTCGTCTGGCCATCAAACAACGTGACAATGCCGCAGGGCTGGACCTCGGGCACCGAGAAGGGCGCGGCCAACTACATCGACAACCTGGTGAGCCAG
The DNA here is from genome assembly GCF_017654485.1 of Roseomonas marmotae. Taxonomy (NCBI): domain Bacteria; kingdom Pseudomonadati; phylum Pseudomonadota; class Alphaproteobacteria; order Acetobacterales; family Roseomonadaceae; genus Roseomonas; species Roseomonas marmotae. The sequence goes on from NZ_CP061097.1 coordinate 39,840, forward strand.
AGGAACGGGAGGTTCATCGAGCCTTGGGAAGCTGATTTTCTCAAGCTGTTCTTCAGGCACGTGCGGAACCCGCTTGGTCACGGAGCGGGCAGCCAAGCACCACCGGAATTTACTGAGCATCAAATCGCCTGGGCGATTGAGACGGCGATGAGCTGGATCAAGAGCCTGATTCGCCGCCTCTGAGAGCTAATGAGACCTGTGCGCGGAAGGGTCGTTCACCGTCGATTGGCTGAACGTGCGGCTGCTACTTCTTCCCGCCGGAAAGGGGTGGCTGTTTGGTCTGATGATGAGCCCTACATGGTCATCTCAGGCCGCAGCCGTTCCGAGCATGCTCGCTGTTCGCTTGAGATTGTAGGCGATGGCGGTGAGGCAGACTTGGAGACTGGCCTTACCCAAGCCCCGCCCGCTTCGCGGCGGAGGTCGATGCGGGCCGGACGATGCTTGCGCGGGCCGACGATCGGTTCGGCTATCGTCCCAAGCGCGTCGCGGCCGACACCGCCTATGGCAGCGCCGCGTTCTTGGCGTTCGTCACCGATCGCGGCACTATCCTGCATATCCCGGTGCTGGAACGCTCCGAGCAGACCAAAGGCAAGTTCCCCCGCGAAGCCTTCCGCTACGAGCGGGAGCAGGATCGCTATGTATGCCCTGCTGGCAAAACACTGCCCTTTCGCGGTGCCGATCGCCGGGCTGGCTTCCTCCGGTATAGCGCCAGCCCTGCCGATTGCCGCGACTGTCACCTCAAACGGAAATGCACCGCAGGTAGCAATCGGTCGGTCACGCACAGCGAATATGAGGACGTGTGCGAGCTGGTGCGCGTCGAGATGCAGACGCCGCTATTCAAGCGGTCGATGCGGCTGCGTCGGAGCGCCGAGCGTGTGTTCGCAGATGCCAAGGCTAAGCGGGGTCTGACCCGCCTGCACTTACGCGGCCTGCGCGGTGCCGAGGAAGAGTTCCTGTTGGGCGCGGCCATCGCTAACCTTGTGCTGTTGGCCCGCCCCGACGCACGACCGTCCCGAACACGCCGCCCGCCCACAGTGTTGGCGGGGGTCGACCACATGGCCCGGATCAGCCGAGGGCGGTTCGAGCAAGCCTATTACGCGACGATATTCTGATGCGGGGTCAGCCGGGTTCACGTTCAGCCGCAGGAAAGTGGCGGTAGAAGGTCGACCGGCCGACTTGCAGCAGCTTCGCGACCTTGGCGGGCTTGTCGCCGGCTTTTAGCAGCTTGCGTGCGGTGTCGAGCATGTCGGGCGTCATGACCGACTTGCGGCCCCCTCCCGTGCTGCCCTTCGCCCGTGCTGCCGCCAGACCAGCTATCGTTCGCTCCTTTATCAACTCGCGTTCCATCTCCGTAAGCGTCGTCTGACCCCCATGGTTGAGGTGCACAGCTCTGGGGAGGAGGATTGAGCCTTCTGGAGAGAGGGCAGGCAGTGGACGGGGATCTGGTCGGGAGCACGGAGGCGAGCACTCCTATGAGTGATCGTATGAGTGCCCGTACGGAATTCGTGGAAGTGGTGACCCGCGGTGAACGGCGCCGCCGCTGGAGCCCCGAGCAAAAGCTGCGGATCGTCGCCGAGGCGATGGACCCCACAGTCACCGCGGTCGATGTGGCACGGCGCTGGGGGATCGGCACGGGACTGCTTTATACATGGCGACGCGAGCTGCTGATGGCGGTCACCCCGGCGCCGATCACGCCAGGGCTCCCTGCGATCGCAGCGGAGGAAGCCCCCTGCGAGAATGCGCCTGCCGTCATTGCTGAGGCCGCCTCGCTGCCTGGTGACGGACGGATCGAGATCGCGCTTCCAGGTGGTGTCGTCGTCCGTGTTGATGCCGGGGTAGACGAGGCGGCGCTTCGGCGCGTCCTTGCGGCACTGGAGAGGCGATGATCGGTCCCGCGCCGGGCACACGCATCTTCCTCGCCTGCGGGGTGACGGACATGCGGCGTGGCATGGACGGGCTTGCCGCTCTCGTGCAGACCACCTTCGGCGAGGATCCGTTCTCGGGTGCGGTCTATCTCTTCCGTGGGCGCCGGGGCCATCTGGTGAAATGCCTCTGGCATGACGGTCAAGGCCTGTGCCTTTTCCAGAAGCGCTTGGAACGGAGCCGCTTCCAGTGGCCGGTGACGAACACCGGCAGGATTGCGTTGTCGGTGGCGCAGACTTCGATGCTGCTCGAGGGCCTGGACTGGCGCAACCCACAGCGGGTGTGCGGCCGAGCGCGACGTAGCAGCTTTCGCTTGCACCGACGCGGCGCGGCCTGCGACGATTCCTGCGTGACAGCAGCCGATGACACGAACGGGGCGGACGCGGAGGTGGTTCTCCTGCGCGCTGCGCTGGCTGCCGCCGAGGCGAGGATCGCGGCACTCGAGGGCATGCTCCACGCGCTCAACCGCGCACGCTTCGGCCAGAGTGCCGAGCGCATCGATCCCGGCCAGCTTGTCCTTGCACTTGGCCGCGACGTGCCACCCCCGCCGCCCGCGAACGATGCGCCGGGGGAGGATGGCCCTCGCGGACGCCCATCGGCGCGCCGGAACCGCGGCGCCTTGCCGCCGCACCTCGAGAGAGTGGAGCGCGTGCTGGAACCCGCCAGCCGGACCTGTTCTTGCTGCGGCAGCGACATGCGCGTCATCGGCGAGGACCGGTCAGAGCGGCTCGACGTCGTGCCCGCGAGGCTGCGGGTGCTGGTGACCGTCCGCCCGCGCCTGGCCTGTCGTGGCTGCGTGGGCGGTGTTCATCAGGCGCCTGCCCCGGAGCACGCGGTGACGCGCGGTCTGCCGACCGAGGCGCTGCTGGCGCATGTGCTCGTCTCGAAATACGGCGACGGCCTGCCGCTGTACCGCCAGGTGGCAATCCTCCGCCGCAGCGGGGTGAGGCTCGACCGCTCGACCCTCTGCGACTGGGTCGGGGCAGCTTGTTGGTGGCTCCGGCCTCTCTACGAGCGGGTCCTGGAGCATGTCAGGAAACAGGGACGGGTGTTCGCCGACGACACGCCACTTCCCACCCTGGAGCGCGGTCGCGGGCGAACCCGCAAGGGGGCCCTCTGGGCCTATGCCGTCGACGACCGCCCCTGGCTGGGGCGGGCTCCTCCTGCGGTCGCTTATGCCTACGCGCCGGACCGCAAGGGAGCGCGACCCGCTGCTCATCTCGGCCGGTTCCGAGGCGTGCTGCAGGTCGACGGCTATGACGGGTTCAAGGCCATGCGGCGGGAGCGCCGCGACGGCTCGGTGACGCTGGCCTTCTGTTGGGCGCACCTGCGCCGACGGTTCTTTGAGGTCCATGCGGGCACGAAGTCGCCCATCGCCGCCGAGGCCTTGCTGCGTATCGGGGAGCTCTACCGGATCGAGCGCGAGATCCGGGGCCGCTCGGCGGAGCAGCGCCGCGCCATCCGTCGCGAGAGGAGCGCGCCGCTGGTCGCCGCCCTCGAGATCTGGCTGCGGGCGCAGCTGGATCGCCTCAGCCAGGGCTCCAAGCTCGCCGGGGACATCCGCTACGGCCTGCGCCACTGGGGCGGTCTCGTGCGGTTCCTTGAGGACGGCAGGCTGGAGATGGATACAAACACGGTGGAGCGGCAGATCAGGCCCGTGGCCGTCACCCGCAAGGCGGCGCTGTTCGCAGGCAGTGAGGCAGGCGGCGCGAACTGGGCCATCGCGACGACGCTGATCCGGACGGCCCTGATGAATGACGTTGAGCCCGAGGCCTGGCTGACCGACGTGCTGCAGCGGATGGTCCGCGGCGACGTGCGCTCGAACGGGCTTGATGCCCTTCTCCCCTGGACCTGGGGCCGGGACACCGCCGCAGCGGCGTAGCCATCAGAGCCCGGCAAGGCGGGGTTTACCTCCTCCGCGTCGCTGGTATCGGCATGGACCGCGTCGTGGATGATGCGCGTGGTCACGCCCTGCAGATGCGCCCGCAGCGCCCGCTCCAGTTCCAGAAACTCGGGCCAGAGGACCGTATCGAGGAAGCCCTTGGGCGCGCGCAGCATTACCGTCGTGCGCTTCTGGCGAGGGTAGCGATAGGGCCTCAGCCCGTAGCGGCGGCAGAGGGCGACGAAGAGCTGCCGGGACCAGCTGTCCGGCATTGAGAACTGCTGCTCCACGGCCGGGTCACGGCGGGCTTGCTCGGGACTGTCAGGAATGTGTGTGGCGGGGCATAGTAGGGAAGAAGGAGACCCCCTATGGCCCGACGGAAAGAGCCGCGGATCCCGGATGCGATCCTGGACCAGTTGCTGGCCGGTGCGGACGCCAGAACGGCCTTCGAGCAGGGCGGCCTGCTGGATGAGCTGAAGAAGGCGTTCACCGAGCGGGCGCTGAACGCCGAGATGGACCACCACTTGGCCGGAGAGGGTGGTGAAGGCAACAGCCGCAACGGCTATGGCCGGAAGTCGGTGGTCACTGACAGTGGCAAGCTGGCGCGTGGATGGCGGCGTCGTCCGCTTTGTGGCCTGACGTTGAAGCTCCGGCGACGAGTACCGGTCACGTCTGCCGACATCCACACATGCACGCACGGAACGGTGCAGAGCTACAACTATGAGCGTGGAAGGCCGAACGATGGATCACGAACTCTTCTGGATAAGCGGCAGCCCCTACGCGTGGCGGGTGCAGTTGGCGCTCGAATACAAAGGCGTGCCGTATGTCTCGCGCCGGCTGGATGCGGGCAAGCAGGAACATCGCGCGCCGGCATTCCTCGCGCTGAACCCGCGCGGGAAGGTTCCGGTCCTGAAGACTGGCGACACGGCGCTGTACGAATCCGTGGCGATCATCGCTTTCCTGGATCGCGCGTATCCCGCCGTGCCGCTGCTCGGACAGACAGCACAGGAGCACGGCCGAGTCTGGCAGCGCGTGAGCGAGTTCGAGAATTACACGCGCGATCTGTTTGATGTGGAGATCGTCCGCCCGCTGTTGCGCGGCTATGCGAAGGACGATCCCGAAGCGATGCGCGCGTCAGCCGCTCGCGTCTATGATGCGCTTGGCTGGATGGAGCAGGCACTGTCGATCACGCCTTATCTGGCGGGCGACGACATCACCGCAACGGACATCGTCGCACTGCCGAACATCCAGATGCTGCGTCGGGTCGCAGTGCGTTCGGAAGCCATCGAAATGGAGCTTGGCCTCGAAGACCTCGGCGCGCGTCTGCCAGCATTGGGCGCCTGGCTGTCGCGCATGGAGACAATGCGGGGCTATGACGCTGCTTACCCACCGCACTGGCGGACTTGATCGAGAAGGAAGGCAGCGCGCATGCCATGTGTGTCTGCCTGCCAGCATTTCTCAAATCCAGTCCATTCCCGATTGACCATCCCAATGGGACGGGACCACGAATACTTGGGTGTCATTCCGCCCTCAAACGCACCCGGCCAACGATGGGGCATGTTTCAACAGCCCCGGTCGTCTTAGGCGCTTCCATACTTTTTAAGTGAATCGCACCGGCACGATAATCGTTGGTTATCGTGTTCAATCTCTTGTAGCGGCGTGCGCCGCCACAGTTGGAGCAAAGCTGCCACGCAGGCATCCTCTTGCGGCTCTGATTGCGGCGTTTCTAAGCTCGACTTTGGCCATCTGAGGGAGGCGTAGGCGGCGAGGCGGGTGACTGGCTAGGCTGGCGTGTCCCCGCCAAGAGACGCCGCCATGCTTCACCTACCATCCCGCTTCGCCGCGGTGATCCTGAGCTTTGCGCCGCTGTTTTTCCAGCGTAGCTGGCAACACGCCGAGGTGCTGCTGATCGGGGCTATCCTGGCGCCAGGCAAACGTACGGTGACCAGCCTGTTGCAGATCAGCGGCCTCGCGCAGGAGCGGCGCTTCGTGAACTATCATCGGGTGCTGAACCGGGCGGTCTGGAGCCCCCGGGCAGCGTCACGCCTCCTGCTGGCGCACCTGATCACGACCTTCGCACCGGACGGGCCGGTCGTCCTGGGCATCGACGACACGATTGAGCGCCGCCGCGGCAAGCGGATTGCAGCGATGGGCATCTACCGCGACCCGGTGCGCTCCAGCCACGGCCATTTCGTGAAAGCTTCCGGCCTGCGTTGGATCAGCCTGATGCTCTTGGCACCTGTTCCCTGGGCCGGCCGGGTTTGGGCGCTGCCTTTCCTGTCCACGCTCGCGCCCTCCGAGCGGTACTGTCGCGAGCGGGGCCGGCGGCACAAGAAGCTCACCGACTGGGCTCGCCAACTGATCCTGCAGGCCCGTCGCTGGCTTCCAAGGCGCGACATCGTGGTGGTCGGCGACAGCGGCTTTGCGGCCCTGGAACTGCTGGCTGCCCTGACCCGGCACAGGATCATCGGGATCACGCGCCTGCGGCTCGATGCCGCGCTCTATGATCCGGCGCCGCCACGGCGACCTGGAACCAATGGTCGGCCCCGCACGAAAGGGGCGCGGCGGCCCAACCTGTCGGAGGTGCTGGTCGGTGCCGATACGCGTTGGCAGCGTGTCGTGATCCCAGGCTGGTATGGTGAGGGCGAACGCAACGTCGAGATCTGCTCGGCCACTGCCGTATGGCGTCATAGCGGAATGCCGATCCTGCCGATCCGCTGGATCCTGGTCCGCGATCCTCATCGCCGGTTCCAGCCGCAGGCCCTGCTGTGCACTGATCCTGATCGGACGCCCGAGCAGATCCTGTGTTGGTTCATCCAGCGCTGGCAGCTGGAGGTGACCTTTCAGGAAACCAGGGTGCATCTCGGTGTCGAGACCCAGCGGCAGTGGTCGGAGCTCGCCATCGCCCGCACGACGCCATGCCTGCTTGGGCTATTCTCGCTCGTCACCCTCCTGGCTGCCCAGCTCAGAGCCTCAGAACGCAATGCCGCGGCAAGCAGCGCTTGGTATCACAAGGAACGTCCGACCTTCAGCGATACCCTCGCCGCCGTGCGACGTCACATCTGGTGCGAGCAAGGTTTCCTCACATCCCGGCACAGCGGCCACGGCGCAAAACCCCGGCGAGCGCTCCAGCACGCCTGGGCTTACGTCCTTTGTCACGCCGCCTGATGGCCAAAGTCAAGCTAAGAGCCCGTTTGAGAATGGTCATGGGTGAGCGATGCGCCGGACGAGGAGCGCGCCCATGCTGACGTGGATCATGGCTTCGGAGACGTCGCAGCGGCGTTCATAGTCGCGGACCAGGCGGCGCCAGCGGGTCATCCAGCCAAAGGTTCTCTCCACCACCCAGCGGCGTGGCAGCACCTGGAAGCCTTGCTGGTCCGTCAGCTTGCGCACCACCTCGATGACGAAGTCATGGAAGGCGGCAGCGCTCATCAGCTTGCCGCGGTCATAGGCGCCGTCGGCAAAGAGGTGCTTCAACCAGGGCCAGCGCTTGCGGATCGCCTTGACGATCTGCTCCGCCCCGGAAGCATCCTGCACGTCGGCCGTCGTTAGGTTGACCATCAGCAGGCGGCCATCAGTGTCGACCGCAATGTGGCGCTTGCGGCCCTTGAGGCGCTTGGCGGCATCAAAGCCGCCGCCGCCCAGTGCTTGGGGCGACTTGACCGTCTGGCTGTCCAGAACCCCGGCGGAAGGGCTGGCCTCGCGCCCCACCCGCTCACGATCCAGCATCAGCGCGATGTTGTGCAGAGTGGCGAACAGGAACCGTCGTGCGAGCCGCCGGAACCACCAATAGATCGTCTGCCATGGTCCGAAATGGACCGGCAGCATGCGCCAGCCACACCCGGCCCGTGCCAGGTAGCGGATCGCGTTCAGCACCTCGCGCAGGTCAACGCCTGGCCGCCTGCCGCGGGTGCTGCTGGGCGGCAGCAGAGGCCGAATAACCCGCCATTCCTGATCCGTCAGATCGGTCGGGTAGCGGCGCCGCTCAAAGCCAGCCTGCCGTGCGCGATGTTCCTTGGTCCACATCCAGCCCATCTGGGCACGCGAGGACGCCTGAACACCTCACCCGCAGCATTCTCAAACGGGCTCTAAAGGGAACGCTAACCGACTGGCAGACCCACCATGCGGCCCACCAGGCTTCTTCTGCTGGCTGTCACCAGCGCCTTTCTGGCCGCCCCACGGGGTCGGTGCCAAGCTTATAAGCAGGGCCCCACCGATGGCTATCAGCCAGGTGCCCAGCAGAACCCGCTTGCGGTCCTCGGCCAGCTGCTCGGCCGCTAAGCCGCCCATGGCGACTTGCGGGTCAGTTTGGCCCGCGGGTTCTTTGCCTCGCACCCAGTGCGCGTCATCCGCCAGGAGGTCTGGTGAAAATGATGGCAGGGCAGGCCGGACCTCTATAGCGTCCTGCACACCCGTGCCGCCGCTGGTCGGCGCCACCGGCCAATCGGAGCCCTGCACGGGACCGACCACGGCCTCGTCCTGCTCGGGTTCCCGAACATGAGGAAGGCGCCATGCACCCGACCACCGCGATCGCGTTTGCCGCCGCCGTGCTTCTCGCCGCTCCAGCCGCCCATGGTCAGCAGGCGAGCGAGATGACCTTCTTTGTCACTTCCAGCAATCCGGGGCAGGGCGCCAACCTGGGTGGCCTCGCCGGGGCGGACGCGTATTGCCGGTCACTCGCGCAGGCGGCCGGCGCTGGCAACCACACCTGGCACGCCTATCTCAGCACCTCCGCTGCCGGTGGTGCTCCGGCCGTGAATGCACGGGACCGCATCGGGCGCGGCCCCTGGCGCAACGCGAAGGGCGAGGTGATCGCGCAGGACGTGGCCTCGCTGCACAGCGACGGCAACCGCCTGTCGAAGCAGACGGCGCTGACGGAGAAGGGCGAGGTGGTCAATGGCCGCGGCGACAATCCGAACAACCACGATATCCTCACGGGGTCTCAACCTGATGGCAACGCCTTCGCCGGGGAGCAGGACCGGACCTGCGGCAATTGGACGCTCGGCGGGGCGGAGGGTTCGGCCATCGTCGGGCACCATGACCGGCTGGGACTGCAGGACGATGCGCCGGCGAAGTCCTGGAATTCCTCCCACGCGACCCGCGGCTGCAATCTGCCGGGACTACGCAGCACCGGTGGTGCCGGGCTGTTCTACTGCTTCGCGGCAGACTGACGCGGGGTGATGCTGAGGCTGCGCCTGGGCCGCTACTGGCATGGTGTGGAGAGCTTCCGCCATTCCGAATCATTATCGTTCCTGAGCAACTGATTGCGACGTTTGCCGCATGTCGCATGGCTAGACGCGGAAAAACCGGCTTTCCCGATAGCTCTCCCGATAGGAGGCCAGCTCTTTATCGACTGACGGTGTGGCCGGGTGGGTACAAGTGATGGAGGGTATTGGCACGGGACTGCCGCACGCCCACTCGGGGGTGGCTGAGGCGTTGCTTGCAAAGAAAGGCCGCCCTTAGTGTGGGCGCAACTCCCCCCAATCGGCGTCCCAAACTCCAAAGGGGTCAATGATGACCAGCGGCGCCATCAGCGCCTGAGATTTCCGGATTCCATCATTGATCGCAAGCGCGGCGCTGCGCTGCACCGTACCGGCGCTGCTTGGCAGGTCGCCCGGCGTTGCGGGATTGGCCTTGGCCCCGGGCGGCAGCACCACACCCACCAGGGTGCCGCTGTCATCCTCGGTGATATAGACGGCGACCTCGTTGGGCAGCGCCACCTCGCGGCTGCCGAAGATTCCTCTGCCTAGCATCCACGTTTCTCCCTTTGCAGTCGTTGCTGCAGGAATGGTTTAGCACCACGCCCCGCGCACCCCGAGCAAACTTTGCTGAACGCTTGGGCTTCAGCACCGCTCCAACATGGCTGGCAGGCAGTTCGCAGATCTGGCCGGCCAGGCTGCCGCATCATCGGCAGAGCTGATTAGTGACGGGCGTAAATTTGGCCGACACGTGCGGCTATGCGCCTGACGATCAGCTAATTGCGGTAACTCTGTACTTCAAAGACCACAGGTACCCTCATCCGCCCTTATCGTGTCTTTCCTCCCGCAGTGGCGCCTCGCCACAGCTGGGGCAAAGCTGCCCTATCGGCGCCGCCTTCCCGCCCGGATCCCCGCGTTCTCAAGAACGCTGACCGACCGGGAGACCTCTCATGACAGCCCCCCGACTGCTGCTGCTGGCCCTCACCGGAGCCTTCCTGTCTGCCCCGCTCTCCGCGGCTATGGCCGATCCCTGGAAGCATGAGCGGCGCTGGGAACGCCAGGAGGAACGCCGTTGGCGCGAGCGGGAACGGCGGGCGGAACGCGCCTGGCGGCAGGAGCAGCGCGAACGCCGCGCCGCTTCGGAGCGCCACCGGGCCTATGAACAGGGCCGCGCCGATGGCTACCGCGAAGGCGCCCAGCAGAGTCCCATCGAGGCGATTGGCTGGCTCCTCGGGCAATAACGACGGGCGGTGACCTGACGGCTGCCAGGTCGCCGCGCCGCGCCACTGTCGCATGGTGTGATCCTGTCTGCAGGCCAGAACCGTCAGGCGATGGCCTCCCCTCACCCGGCCCTGCAGCTCCAGATAGCTGGCCAGCTGGCGCTTGCGCGGCACGGAGATCCACTCTGCCAGCATCACTGGGCTGGCCGCTGCCCTGCAGATCTGGTCATCATGCGCTGTGAGCGGCCTCGGCTGGCGCCAGCAGCCCCCATTTGGCCGCCAGCGCCTGCCGCTCGGCTGCCGTCAGGGCGCTGCCCTCCCCTCCCCATCTCCCTTCCTGAGCTTTCTTTTTCACTGAAGAGACTTCGGCTGACCGGGCTTCGGTATCGCTGAGAGCCCACTGCGCCGGGCTGGCGAAGAGGTAGGCGCTGGTCCACTGGCACCAGCGGCCGGCGACCGTGATGCCGCGGCGGACATGGCCCATGATGCCGGCGGCCTCGATCCGCTGCAGGGCGAGCTGGACGGTGGAGCGGGCGCAGCCGGACCAGGCGGCGAGCTGGGCTAGGGAGGGGTCACAGACGCCATGGCGGGAGGGGCCGCGGTAGAGCAGCGTCCAGAGGACGAGGATACCGGTGCGGCGCAGCGCGCCGCCGTGCATCCCGGGCTGGTGGCTGTGCCGCTCCAGGCGACGCGCGGCCTCCATGATGCGGCGCCGGTCGGCATCACCCAGGCGCTGGCGTTGCCAGGCGGCAACGCGCACGGACCCGGTACGCGCTGGGCGTGGTGAGATAGGCATGCCCATGCTCCTGGGCCGCCAACAGGACGCAGTTTCCCGTTCCGCGAATCTTGCGGTTGAAAGCGCAGGGGCCTATCTTCGGAGTAGCACTACACTCCAGTTCCGCCCGGCAAGGCGGGACAGGCCGTTTTCACGAAGAGGGGTTGTTCTGGCGGTTCTGCTGGGGCGGCCCCTTTCTCATTTTGGCCCCGGGGATTCGAGGCCACGTTTCAGCATGGCTTCAGGCGCGGTTAAGATCAACATCTCCCGCAACAGCCTTCCCGCCTAAACCATTGAAGTTCATTAGTTCCGACCTCCCGAATTATCGGAATGTCGGTAATCCGACATATCGGTTGACCGGCAAGCCGGAATATCCGACCTTTGACCTATGGCACCTCAAATCCTGGCTTTAGCCAGCACAAAGGGCGGCGTAGGCAAGACCACGCTCGCCTTTTGCCTCGCAACAGAATTGGCACGGCGGTTGGCCGACATGTCGGATAGTCGGAATCCCGACATGCCGGATGGTCGGCTGGTTGAGTGTATCGACGCCGACCCGAACCAAACACTTTACCAAGCGATTCGTCGGGGTAAGGCGAAAGGTGTTCGTGCAGAGGTGGCTAACGGCGAGACTCTGCTGGCGGCTGTCGGTGAGGCCAGTAAGCGAGCCGGATTGATCGTGATCGACTTGGAGGGCACCGCCAACCAAGCCATGCTCTATGCTTGCGGCAAGGCAAACCTAGTCCTGATTCCGGCCCAGCCATCGCTCTTCGATGTGGTTGAGGCGATGAAGACCCACGCCGTAGTGGAGCAGGCGGCAGACCTGACACGGCGGGAGATCACCACTCGGGTTGTTCTCTCCCGCACGCCCGTGCTGCGGCAGCGAGTGGTCGAACATAGCCGGAAGCAATTCGCCGAGCGGGGGCTGCCGATGCTGTCCACGGAGCTGATGGAGCGGACCGCCTTCCGATTGATGACCTATACAGGCACTCCTCCATGGGAAGACGACCCGGAAGGTGGTGCGGCCGGCAATGTAACTGCGCTGGGTGATGAAGTGGCAGCGCTGCTGGGATGGACTGATAATGGCTAAGCGTCCCTCGACACCCATTCCTGACCTGAACGATGATGAACTGCGGCAGCGCCTACAGCCTCTCGCTGACCGCGTCCTGCCGAGTGTGCCAACGGTGCCGCCTGCACGGGCTACGAAGCCGAAGCGGCAGGGGATGGAATTCGCGCTGCCGGAAGCGGTTGCTCTGGAGCTTAAGACCAGGGCCGCGCGGAGGAATACCTCCGCCACTACTATACTGCTGGAGATCTTGCGTGACGCTGGTTATCCGGTTGTGCCGGCTGACTTCGTGGACCTCCGGAAGGTGCCCCGGAAGGCCGTATAATCGGTAGACCGATATTCCGGAGTGCCGACATGTCGGATAACCGACATTTCGGCACTCCGACTTTCCGGCCTCCCGACTGTTTTTGCACCTTATTTGCGGATCTTCGCGCCGGGCCGAGCCGTATCTAAAACGTTAACGCCATGCTAAAGCCGAATAGTCGGATGGCCGATATTCCGGATATCCAATATGTCGGGAAACCGGTCTGTCGGCATTCGCCCTTCCGGCCGTCTGACGGTTTAGTAAAGCAGAGCGTACCCCGAGGGTCCGGCATGCTGCGGTACGCGCATTCTGTCTCTGCTTCCGTTGCACCGCGTGCGCGTCAGGGCGCACCTTAGATCCACGCCGTGGAGGCTCACCGCTCCGCTGTCCACTCTGGCACTTGCTGATCATGCATGCATGGGTGGCCGCATCGGCGGCTTTATATTGCGGCACCACCGCGGCGGCATGGGCCTCATACCAGTCCCAGGACATCGACGCCCACAACCCTCCTGCTCCTGGGTGCCAAGAGCCCACGCCCGTTCTCGCCGCCCATTCGCCGGGCTAGTCTCGCCGGAGTGGGTGCTCCAAACCAGCCCAGTAAAGGTAACGCGGTGCATCTGGCCTATGTCGACTGCAGCAACCTGTTCATCGAGGCGCAGAAGGTCAGCGCGGTGGCGCGAGGCTGGGCCCGCAGCCTGGCCGAGGTAAACCAGCAGAGCCGACCTCACTTCAGCTATCGCATCGACTTCCATCGCCTGATGGCGCTGCTGCGCGAGCTGGAGGATCCGGTGCAGGCCGCCGTGTTCGGATCGATCACTGACGGTAATGAGGGGCTGTGGCGCCATGCCGGGGCGGCCGGCTTTGCGGTGCAGGTGGTGGAGCGGAGCATCAGTGGTAAGGAAAAGCGGGTCGACACCGGCCTGGTCACCCGCATCTGCCGTGACGCCTACCGGCTGGGGCAGCCGGGCAGGGACCGCATCACCCTGGTGGCCGGCGACGGCGACTACGAACCGATGGTACGGCAACTGGTGCAGGACGGCTTCGAGGTAACGCTGCTCTACTGGTCCCATGCCAGCCGTGAGCTGCAGGCCGTGGCCAGCCGCTTCTACCCGCTCGACGATGACCTGGAGGATCTGGCGCTGCGCTGACAGCCTGCTGCCCGCCGGACCAGCCACGGACTTGTCCCCAGATTGCGGGGACAGAGCTGTGGATCACCGGGTGGACAGGATGTGCAGGGCAGGGGAGGGGCCCGCTCCGACCCCGACGCTCCAAAGCGGTTGATCACGTCCGCATCTCGCGCGCACTGGCGTCCTGCTCTGTCACCAGGAGCTCAGCAGCTCAGGAGATGCCTTGATCTGCAGGATCCTGGCTGGTCTGCTGACCTGGACGTCCGCGCAAGGAGCAGCCTGTTGAGCGTTTCGGGTTTCTTCGCACAACTCGTGGCCCGGGACTGTCAGGAATTTCGTGTGTGGCGGGGCATAGTAGGGAAGAAGGAGACCCCCTATGGCCCGACGGAAAGAGCCGCGGATCCCGGATGCGATCCTGGACCAGTTGCTGGCCGGTGCGGACGCCAGAACGGCCTTCGAGCAGGGCGGCCTGCTGGATGAGCTGAAGAAGGCGTTCACCGAGCGGGCGCTGAACGCCGAGATGGACCACCACTTGGCCGGAGAGGGTGGTGAAGGCAACAGCCGCAACGGCTATGGCCGGAAGTCGGTGGTCACTGACAGTGGCAAGCTGGCGCTGGAGATCCCACGCGACCGGCAGGCGAGCTTCGATCCGCAGCTGATCGCCAAGTACCAGCGGCGCTTCCCTGGCTTCGATGACAAGGTCATCTCGATGTACGCCCGCGGCATGAGCGCGCGGGAGATCGTGGGCCACCTGCGCGAACTCTACGGCATCGAGGTCTCGCCCGACCTGATCAGCGCTGTCACGGATGCCGTGCTCGACGAGATCAGCGCCTGGCAGAACCGGCCGCTGGAGCCCGTCTACCCGGTGGTGTTCTTCGATGCCCTGCGGGTGAAGATCCGGGATGAGGGCCTTGTCCGCAACAAGGCGGTGCACATCGCGCTGGGCGTCCGGGCCGACGGTGGCAAGGAGATCCTGGGCCTGTGGCTGGAGCAGAATGAGGGTGCGAAGTTCTGGCTGCGGGTGATGAACGAGCTGCGCGGCCGCGGTGTCGAGGACCTGCTGCTGGCGGTGGTAGACGGGCTGAAGGGCTTCCCTGAGGCCATCCTGGCAGTGTTCCCGGAGGCCGTGGTGCAGACTTGCATTGTTCACCTCCTGCGCCAGAGCCTGGACTTCGTCGCCTACAAGGACCGCAAGCCCGTGGCCGCGGCGCTGAAGGCGATCTACCAGGCCGTGGATGCCGCCGCCGCCGAAGCGGCCCTGACTGCCTTTGAAGCAGAATTCTGGGGCCAGAAATATCCCGCCATTGGCCAGAGCTGGCGCCGCGCCTGGACCGAGGTCGTGCCGTTCTACGCATTCAGCGTCGAAATCAGACGGTTCCTCTACACCACCAATGCCATTGAGGCGCTGAACGCGAAGCTGCGCCGTGCAGTTCGAAGCCGAGGGCACTTCCCCACGGATGAGGCCGCCCTGAAGCTGCTGTTTCTGGTCTTGCACCGGGCGGAGAAGGAGTGGACCATGCCGCCGCGGGAATGGTCCATGGCTAAGGCGCAGTTCGCCGTTCTGTTCGGCGAGCGCTTCACTCGCGCCATGGCCTGAGCATGTTCAACCGCTCCGCCGCACACGAAATTCCTGACAGTCCCCGTGGCCCTGGTCGGCAGCGGGACAGTGGCCATACGGCGCATGACCGATGGCACACCCATCCCGGCCTGGGGCAAGACGCCGGCCATTCCGGCAGCGAAGCCACAAGGCGCCATCCCCACCCTCAAGATGCCGACTGCCAGGGGATGGCACGACGGCCGGGCGCCGATCGCAGCACCGGGGCTCAGGGTGAATGCCTTCGCCACGGGGTTGGACCATCCACGCTGGCTCTGCGTACTGCCCAACGGCGATGTCCTGGTCGCCGAGTCCAGCAGTGTCGCCCGGCCGGCCAGGTCCATCTGGGACTATGCGCAGATCAGCACCATGAAGCGTGCGGCCGCCATGGGTGTCAGCGCTAACCGCATCACCCTGCTGCGGGATGCCGATGGCGACGGCGTAGCCGAGATCCGCGAGACCTTCCTGGAGAACCTCAACCAACCCTTCGGCATGGCGCTGGTGGGCAACACCTTCTATGTCGGCAATACCGACGGCCTGGTCGCCTTTCCCTATGAGGCTGGCGCCACCAGCATCCAGGCGCCGGGGCGCCAGATCTGCGACTTCAAGCCCGGCGGCCACTGGACCCGCAGCCTGCTGGTCAGTCCCGACCAGACGAAGCTCTATGTCGGTGTCGGCTCGATGACCAACATCGCTGACAACGGCCTGGAGGAGGAGGAAGGCCGGGCGGCCATCCATGAGGTTGATCTGGCCACCGGGCATCGCCGCATTTTTGCGACCGGCCTGCGCAATGCGGTGGGCATGGCCTGGGAGCCTCACACGGGCGCCCTCTGGACCGTGGTCAATGAACGTGACGGACTGGGAGACGAGACGCCGCCGGATTACCTGACCTCGGTGCGGGATGGCGGCTTCTACGGCTGGCCTTACTGCTACTGGGACCGTGTCATCGACCATCGGGTGCCGCAGGATGCGGCGCGGGTCGCCCGCGCCATCACCCCGGATTATGCGCTGGGCGGTCACACCGCCTCGCTAGGCCTGTGCTGGCTGCCGGCCGGCACGCTGCCGGGCTTCCCCGAAGGGATGGCGATCGGGCAGCACGGTTCGTGGAACCGCAGCATCCTCAGCGGCTACAAGCTGGTCTTCATTCCCTTCGCCAACGGACATCCGGACGGACCACCGCGCGACATCCTCTCAGGCTTCCTGTCGCCGGATGAGAAAGAGTCTTATGGGCGCCCTGTCGGTGTTCACATAGGCCCGGATGGCGCGCTGCTGATGGCCGATGATGTCGGCGACAGCATCTGGCGTGTCACCGGAGACTGAAACCGCGAAGGAGTGCGGACCACGAATGGCCTCATCCTCCGCGGTAAAGCTCAATGCGATATCATAAGGGATTACGGACCGGGACCCAGGCGCAGCAGCGGGTATGTCGACGTTTCCACCGCGATCCCCGCTGGGCTACCGGCTGCGTGGGCTTCTGACGCATGCCCATGGCAACACGGTGGTGTCCTGCCAAAAGACGCCACCCTGCTTCAGCTACCATCACGCTCAGCCGCGCGCGCCCCATCCGTCCCAGCGACTGCACGGACCTGCTCGGATGGACGATAGTCCTCATACTGCGCCGTGTGACTCGACATACAGTGCGTAGAGAGAGTGACTCGACGTCATGTAAAGACGGTTGTTCTTCGGTCCACCAAAGGTCAGGTTGGCGCAGCGCTCCGGCAGGCGGATGAAGCCGATAGGCTTGCCCTGAGGATTGAAGACCATGACACCGTCCAGATCCTCCGGTTTGCCGCGCAGGCCAAAGACCTGCCGCCCGCCAACCACAGCAGGCTCTGGCTCCAATGCCCCATTGCTGCCCCATCCGCACCAGAGGTTGCCGTCCCGGTCGACCTTGAACCCGTCTAACGCGCCTTGGTCTGCAGCATCGATGAGCTTTGTTTTGTTGCTAAGGCTTCCATCCGGACTGACATCGAAGCTCCAGATGCTGCGGTTGGGCGTGCCCCGCCACTCAACTACGTAGAGTTTGCTTTCATCAGGGGAGAAGGCGAGGCCATTGGGATTGACCAAGTCGGTGATCACGGCACTCAATGTCCCGTTACGATCGATCCGATACACGTTGGTCGTCGGCTGATCCGGCTTCGCGCGGCTGCCCTCCCATTCACCATTGATGCCGAACAGCGGATCAGTAAACCAAATCGTGTCATCTGCACGAACAACGACATCATTCGGTGCATTGAGGCGCCTGCCTTCGAAGCTGTTCGCCAGCACGGTGATGCTGCCGTCCTGCTCCGTCCTTGTGACCTGCCGCGTCACGGAATGCTCACAGGTAATCAGGCGTCCCTGGCGGTCGCGTGCATTGCCGTTTGCGAAGTTGGCCGGACTGCGGAAGACCGTAAAACTCCCATCTTTCTCGTCATACTTCATGATCCGGTTGTTCGGGATGTCGCTGCAGAGGAGGTACCCCTTTTCGGGGAAATAAGCCGGCCCCTCGGCCCAGCGCATTCCGGTGGCGACCTGCTCCAGCGTGCTGCTGTAGATCCGGTACTTGGCGAAGCTCGGATCAAGGATCTGCACTGCCGGATCGGGGTAGCGCTGGTTCGGGGTGAATGGGAAGGATTGCGCACCGGCTCCGGATGCGACGAGAGATCCGCAGGCCGCGCTCCCTGCGGCGCCCAGCATCCAGCGTCGTGTTGTCTTCATGTCTTCCTCTCCTGTACAGCGGGCTTTGCCGCCTTTTCACGCGCCCCGACTGGGCGCCGCATCCTGTGGGAGAACGGAGGATCCTAGCAACCTCGGCTCAGGGACACTCAAGGCGCTGCCTGAAATTCCACTTCCCCACCATACTGATTCCCCAACGCCAACATGCCGCGTCACCGGTTATGCAAACAGTCTCGACGGCCAGAACAGGTTGATGACATCGCAGATCTTCCGGGATGCGGAACGCATAGATGTTGCGGTAGATCTCTATGGGCAAATTTCTAGACTATTTCTCCTTGGAGAAAGGCATGTTGCGGAGCGGGCCGTACTGCCTGGCTCAGCACTGATACGCATTATGCGATTGCAGCCGTGTACGGTGAGGCTACGGCGCTCAGGGCGGATTGAACTTAGCCGACCACGGCCGTTGGAGGCCATGCGTGAGGATCTCTGACTCAGCGGCCTGCCAGGCAGGCGACTGCCGGGACGGTGACAGGGTGGCCCGCCTTTCGCTGCATACAACAAAAAGTCGGAGGAAGATGATCCATGTCCATGAGTTACCGAGGCCCCCTCTGGGCCAGCCTCTGCCTGGCTTCCCTGTTTCTTGGCCCGGCCGCAGGGAGCGCCTGGGGGCAAGCGCCCGACCCTGCCCTGATCGAGGCGCGGCGTCAGCGCTCAAACCCCTCAGTGGCGCTGTTGATGTATCGACATCTCGACGAGTTGCTGAACACCCGCCCCGTTGCGCCAGGCGAGGGAAGCTGGCGGCTAGAACGGTCGAACCTTGCCCTGCCAGACGATGCGCCCGTCACCATAGGCGGGAAGACGACCACCTTCGCCTCAGCTCTTCAAGAGTTGCGAGTCAACGCTGTCCTGGTCCTGCGAGATGGTCGGCTGGTGCGGGAGGTGCACCGCAACGGCGGTACTGAGGAGAGCCGCTACATCGGCTTCTCCATGTCGAAGTCCTGGATGTCCGTTCTGATCGGCATCGCAATTCAGCAGGGCCATATCGGCGGTGTAGATGATCGGGTCGTGAAATACCTGCCCGAACTGGCTGGCTCGGGCTACGACAACGTCACCCTGCGGGACTTGCTGACGATGCGTGCTGGCACCTCCTGGGTGGAGGACTACTCCCCTGGCACAGAACTGGACCGGGTGCGAGACGCTTCCGCCAATACAGAGACGGCCTATTACGAGGACATCGCGGGAAGTCTCCGCGCAGTGGAGCCACCTGGCTCCCGGTTCAATTACTCCACCCTCGACACCGAACTGGCCGGCGTGATCCTGGCGCGAGCCACAGGGCGCTCCGTGGCCGAGTACATGAGCGAGGTTCTCTGGAAGCCGGCCGGCATGGAGGCGCCTGGTTACTGGCTCATGCAAGGCCCTACAGGGCGGCAGCACGAATGGTATGGCGTCGGCTTCGGCGCCAGGCTGCGTGATTATGCCAGGTTGGGCCAGATGATGCTCGACGGTGGCGTTGCTAATGGCAAGCAGATCGTTTCCAAAGACTGGGTGGAAGCCTCTACGCGTTCGGAGGACGGGCGCTACTTCTACTTCTGGTGGGGGATCCCCGGCGTGGACGGCTTCTCCGCCAATGGCATCGGCGGTCAGCGTGTCTTCGTGGACCGCGCGACGCGCACGGTGATGGTGCTCGCCAGCTACGCGGCAGTCACCGGCGAGGCACGCGGCGCGGACCTGTTCAAGTCAGTCATCTCTGCCCTGCGCTGAACACGGTCAGTTCTCATCCTCTGAATCTGGGGAGAACCCACTACATCCTCTTATACAAAGCTTGCGCGGTCATACGCCAAGGTTGCTGGCCGCCCGTTCGCGCGTCCGCTTGGCCGCGGTGACTTCGGCTTGGCAGACGGCCGTGGTTGCCTCAACGCCGAATCGGCATCACCTCCGTAGCACGGCCGAATGCGGCAATTGCCGGCCGTCGGCTTCGTGAGCACGACCCCCAACGATTATCGGGCAAGCGGCGCCGCCAGCGGATGGCGCACGCATATGCCACCCATGATGGCGGTTGTTGCTGATAGCCGGTTCAGCGCGTCACCACGGCGATGCGCAGCAACTCGGCGGTCCGGAACAGGATGGTGGCACAGGGCTCCCGGCTATGCGCTGCGCGTATCGCCAGATGCTCGATGGCGGTGACGGCAGCGTCGATGTCTTGCTGGAGATCTTTCCTGATAAGGGTCCGGAGCGCAGAGGAGGCGGGCTGCACAACGTTCATCGGCGTGGTCCCTCGGTGTGATAGCGCTCACTATTACGTGAGCGTAGCGATGCTATCGTGAAGTGCCGGCACCACAATCAACGTAATTTGGATGATGCCTCTCATTTTGAGACATGGTTTGAATCTGAAATTCAAAGGTTCTTACAG
>NZ_CP061098.1 GCF_017654485.1 Roseomonas marmotae
GCTTTTGGTGATAGCGCCATAGAGGCGCCCGCACCATTGCATGAACCATGCAACCATGGTTACAACGAATGCACCATGTAACCAAATGGAGTCGTGGTGCAGACAATCGTTGTGGCGAGCCAGAAAGGCGGGGCGGGCAAGACCACGCTCACCAGCCATCTGGCCGTAGAGGCCGAGCGGCAGGGCGTTTCGCCGGTCGCGGTCATAGATACGGACCCGCAGGCGGGCCTCTCCGGCTGGTTCCGGGTCAGGAAGCCGGAAACCCCGGCCTTGGTTCAGGTCTTGCCGGAGGGGCTTAAAGCCACGCTGGACAAGCTGGCCGAGGGCGGGGTGCCGCTCTGCATCATCGACACGCCGCCGGCCATTACCGAGAGCATCGCCAGCACGGTCGCCCTGGCCGATCTGGTGCTGATCCCCGCCCGGCCGTCCCCTAATGACCTCCGCGCGGTCGGCGCCACGGTTGATATCGTGGAGGAAGCGGGCCGGCCGATGGTGTTCGTGGTTAACCAGGCCATCGCCCGGTCGAAGATCAAGACCGAGACGATCAAGGCGCTGAGCCAGCACGGCCCTCTGGCGCCGGTGGAGATCCACCACCGGATCGACTTCGCCACATCTATGACGGATGGCCGCACCGCCGGCGAGCTGGATATCAAGTCCGCCAGCGCGGTCGAGATCACCGAACTCTGGACCTACATTGCAGACCGGCTCGCCCGGAGGAAACGCTATGGCATCGCCTCCCGCTAAGATCGACGCATCCCTGCTGGTGCGAAAGTCGGACCTTCCGACCACTGTCGCCCCGCCCAAGCCGGAAGCGGTGGTCACGCCATCCGGCGCCCCGGTGCGAGAGGGCCTGACCATCCGCATCCTGGCGTCAGACAGTGAGCGGCTGCGGACCCTGGCCTACAAGACGCGGCAGAAGAAGCAGACGCTGCTGGACGAGGCGATCCGGCAGTATCTAGACAAAATGGGCGTCTGAACCAATGAACCATGGTTGGTTGTAACCAACCATGTAACCATTCAACCAAACAACCATGCATGGTTGAATGGTTGTAACGGATAAACCACTGAATTTATTGGGTTGCCATCGGTGGCGCGGCTGTGGATCATGTCTCGGCCGTGCCATCCCGGGCGGTCGAATCGAAAAGGGGCCGCCCCAGCAGAACTGCCAGAACGACCCCCTTCAAAACCAATAGCCGAAGCATCTTGGCAGGTGTGAGAACCCCAAGATACGACGGCGCCTTGGAACCCGCAAGCGATTGCGGGGTGGGGAACTGCGTCCTGTTGGCGGCCCAGGAGCATGGGCATGCCTGCCTCACCACGCCCGGCGCGTGCCGGGTCCGTGCGCGTTGCCGCCTGGCAGCGCCAGCGCCTCGGCGACGCCGACCGCCGCCGCATCATGGAGGCCGCCCGTCGCCTGGAGCGGCGCAGCCACCAGCCGGGTCTCCATGGTGGCTGCCTGAAGCGAACCGGCATCCTCGTGCTTTGGACGCTGCTCTACCGCGGCCCCTCCCGCCATGGCGTCTGTGACCCCTCCCTGGCCCAGCTCGCCGCCTGGGCGGGCTGCGCCCGCTCCACCGTCCAGCTCGCCCTGCAGCGGATCGAGGCCGTCGGCATCATGGGCCATGTCCGCCGTGGCATCACGGTGGCTGGCCGCTGGTGCCAGTGGACCAGCGCCTACCTCTTCGCCAGCCCGGCGCAGTGGGCCCTTAGCGATACCGAAGCCCGGTCAGCCGAAGTCTCTTCAGTGAAAAAGAAAGCTCAGGAAGGGAGATGGGGAGGGGAGGGCAGCGTCCTGACGGAGGCCGAGCGGCAGGCGCTGGCAGCGAAATGGGGGCTGCTGGCGCCGACCGAGGCCACGTACGGCGCCTGGTGACCAGACCCGCTGGGGAAACCGCCCACCAACGCATGCTGGCCGACTGGATCCTGGCGCCGCGGAGAGCACCAGACGGTCCAGCCATGCGCGATAGCCGCACATCGGTAGGGCCGGAGAGGGGCAGCGACAGGCCGCTACCCGTCGTCAGGGCTGGAGCAGGCGGCCGATCGTCGCGAGCGGGTTCTGCTGAGCACCTTCGCGGTAGCCATCGGCGCGGCCCTCTTCGTAGGCGCGATCGCGCTCCGAGGCGGCCCGGCCTTCGCGTTGCTCCTGTCGCCAGGCGCGGTCCGCCCGCCGCTCCCGCTCGCGCCAGCGGCGCTCCTCCTGGCGCTCCCAGCGTCGCTCATAGCGCCACTCATGCTTCCAGGGATCGGCCAGGGCGGCGGAGAGCGGGGCCGTCAGGAAGACCCCGGTGAGGGCCAGCAGCAGCAGTCGGGGGGCTGTCATCAGAGATCTCCCGGTCCATCAGCGTTCCTCCCGGGAACGCCGTGATCCGGGCGGCAAGGCGGCGCCAACGGGGCGGGTTCGCCGCAATTGTGGCGTCGGTCGCTTCCGACAGAGCGCGACTGATAACCAACGATTATAGTTCCTGAGTCTAGCTGCGCTGACAGCTCAGCACAAAAGCTCGCAGGCCTTCCCATCCCAGAATCTCCCAGATCACCGCCGGCAACCCAGGGGTCATGGCAGCACGCCCTTTGTCGAGCTCCGCTGGGAACTCCCCCCCGCGGGTCGCACTGATTGGCCTGCAATTCCTGCTTTGCCGGAGCCGCGTTAGCCGGCCCGCAACACGCCAGCGGCACGCAGCAACCGCTCGTATTCCTTGCCCTCTTGCCTGATCGTGGCGTCCACTTCCTCCGGCGTCCGCGCGTCGGGCTCGATCCCAAGATCGGCGAGGCGGCGAAGCACCTCCGGCTCCCTGGAGATGGTCAGCATGTGGCCCGACAGCAGGGAGACGACCTGCGGCGGCGTGCCGGCCGGGGCGAACATGCCGTTCCAGGTGGTGAAGATGGCGCCGGGAAAGGTCTCGGCGATGGTCGGCACGTCCGGAAGCTGTGGAACCCGATGCGCGCCGGTGAGCGCTATCGCCTTCACCGCGCCGGACTGAACAAGCTGCAGCATGTCCGCCGGCGAACCGAAATGCGCATGCACTCGGCCACTCACTAAGTCAGCAACGATTTGCGGTACGCCAGGATAGGGAACGATCGTCAGCTCGATCCCCGCAGCTGTCGCCAGGGTAAATGGCGCCAGGTGGCTGGAGGTGCCGAGGCTGGAGGATGCCGTGTTCAACCGCCCAGGATTGGCCCGTGCCCATGCCACCAGCTCCGGCAGCGTGGAGGGTGGGAACTCCTTGTTGACCACCAGCAGGATGCCGTTGCTGCCGACGATATTGACACCCATGAAGTCGCGCAGGGGATCGTAGGAGACGGATTGCATCTTCGGCGTGGCAGAGAACACGCCCGGTCCGGCAAAGAGCATCGTGTGCCCGTCACGCGCGCGGAGGACCGCCTCCGCGCCCAGCACGGCGTTTCCGCCCGGCCGGTTTTCCACCGGGAAGGGCTGGCTCAGAACGGCCGAGAGGCGGGCGCAGAACAGGCGGCAGAGCGTGTCCGTCGCTCCCCCCGCGCCATAGGGAACGATGACGCGGACCGGTCTCGACGGCCAGCCGCCCGTCTGCGCAAACGCTGGCGATGCCGCAGCCACGGCGGCCGCGAAGCCCAGAGCCCTTCGTGTGATCATTCTCTCGTTCTCCATCGAGCAGCAGACACAGAACCGCCACCGCGGCAGGGCGCCGAGGGCGTCAAACAAGGCCGCACTGCGCGATCGGCCACCCGCATCCCGTGCCGCCGCGTACTGAAGTCGCTCGTCTCCTCCACCCTCGCGCGGCCAGCTCCTGCCCGGGATGCACGGCGTCCGTCTGCCGAAGGCCCTGGCCTCAGCCTGCCTGGATGACGTTCTCGCCGCTCTTACTGAGAGAGGCCGCGCGCGGCCTCTGTGGTAAGCGGCGATATGGATCACCGCTATCGGCCTACGCTGCCGGTCATGTACGACGGCGGCAAGCATGATTTCGTCCAGCAGCCCTTCTTCCAGTGCCAGCGCGCAGCCATCCTGCCGCGCTGTGGCCCCTTTTGCCCGCAAGGTCGGCAGGTCGGTGATTGTCTTCGGCGTCGGCGGCCGGGGCCCGCTCCGCGCGAGAATGCTCTCCACCTCCTCGTCGGGCATGAGCGCCATCATGGCCCGCCCTCCGACGAACTGGCCAACAAAATGCGCCGGCCGGTGAGAGTAGCGAAGAAGCTCTCCCGTTCACTCTGCAACCGGATGGCATAGATGATCGACAGGTTGTCCAGCAGGCTGAGGTCAACGCGCTCCTGTACCGTGTGGCACAGTCCGATGCGTGGACGTGGCGCAGTCCGCCAACGGATTGATGCGCAGGAAGTCGAAGTGCCGGTCCAGAAATTAATTTGCAGGAATGAAATAGCGGACGCCATCATCCCGCTCGATACAGCCCAGGCGGGTCAGCGTATAGCTGACCCCCTGGGCGCTGCTCTTATCCAGTCCAGGGACCTCTGCACGTTGGGACAGTGACATGGGATGCGGCTGGCGCCCGAATGCCTCCAGCACGCGGAAGGCGCGTTCCAGGCCCTGATGTCGAGGCGCGGATCGACATCTGCATCGACCA
Source organism: Roseomonas marmotae (assembly GCF_017654485.1). Taxonomy (NCBI): domain Bacteria; kingdom Pseudomonadati; phylum Pseudomonadota; class Alphaproteobacteria; order Acetobacterales; family Roseomonadaceae; genus Roseomonas; species Roseomonas marmotae. The sequence continues at coordinate 4,551 of NZ_CP061098.1, forward strand.
TGGGAGCTTCCCCCTTACTTCCTATTTGGCTTTGACATGTCTTCTCTTCAAAAAGTATTGTCAATTTCAGATAATTTGTATCGACCGTCAATACGATAGGTGCTTCGCCCATTTCATGCGGCACAGTTTCGGGTCCTGCAACGAGAACCGGAACGTGTCCGGGCACCATCGCGCCGCGGTCTGACGACGGAGCGGAGTGCCCATGTCCCCGATGCCAGAGGATGTCCAAAACGATGCGCCCGGTTACTTCTAAACCCAGCGGATCCCTGCCCCGCGCTTTGCGAGGCAACTTGCTTTGGACAGGAGGATCGCTGAGCTTCATCTACAAAGATCGGGAAGTGCGGAGCCATATCTCGGTCTATGCCCTCAAGGGTTCCGAGAAGATCATCATGGTCGATACCGGCCATCCCTCCCACTGGGATGACTTGGAGCGTGACATCGACAGGTTTCTCGACGGCAGAAGCCTCGACTTTATCTTCCTGACGCACATCGAGTTCCCGCATATCGGGCTCCTCCCAAACTGGATGCGCAAATTCCCCGACGTGCAGGTCTACGGTATGGTCAGCGACCTGTTTCACTACTTCCCGGACGAGGCGCACCGCTTCCATACGGTCGCCCCCGGAGACTTCCTGGACCTGGGCGACACGAAATTCGTCTTTGTGCCAGCCGTCTGGAGAGACATGAACAACACACTCTGGGGATTCGAGACGCGGGACCGCACGCTTTTCGTCGCCGACGCCTATGGGTATATGCACTACCACGACAAGGGCGAGACGGATGTCCTTAGCAGCGAACGGCCCGTCCCTGACCTTGAGGCGTTGCAGTTCCTGAACGAGCGGGCGCTGTACTGGACGAAGTACGCCGATACGCGGGAGACCTTCGGCAGCATGGACAGCCTGCTGGATGTCCTGCGGCCGCATCTCATCGCGCCCGCGCATGGCGGCGTGGTCGATACGCTCCCGGCTATGAACCCGCTGATCAAGCAGGGCATGATGATGATGAAGCTGCCGGTTTAACCCCGGGTGAGCACGGAGACTCGGCATATGGACAGCAAGTTGGCCAGTTCAGCTACCCTTTCCTGCACCTTTGATCCATCCTCCGGCGCGGAGCTGGTGCCGGGGCTGCTTTACGCGCTTGGCAGTTCGATCAGCCTTGATCGCCGGCCAGGCTGGATGCCGGCCGATTCGAAGGGCTGGCTGCCGATGCAGTGCTATGTGCTGCGCGACCTGGAGACGAAGTCCCTGGTGCTGATCGACACCGCCAGCACCGGGCAGATCGATGCGATTCGGGCCGGCCTCTCCACACTCGCCGAGGGAACCATGGACCGGCAGCTCTTGCTCGCCCGTCGCGAGCATGACTGCACGCTGAACCTGCCGCTACTGACGCGCGAATTTGCTGTCGACCGCGTCGCCACGGCCGGGGACCTGAATCCGCTCGACTACTTCTCCTCCATGGAGGAATCCTATTCGACGGCGCTGGTCACCTCGCAGATCCAGTCACGGTTCTTCTTCCTCCGACCTGGCAACATCATCGAAGCCGGGCGGTTCCGCATCGAGGTTCTGCGCGCGCCCCTGCGCGTACTGTCTACGAGCTGGTTCTATGAACATCACACAAAGACTCTCTTTACTTCCGATTCCTGGGGCCTGCTGACCAGCCCTACCGACGGCCCGCCACGCGCAGTGACTCCCTCTCCGGCGGAGATCACCCCCGAGAGCATCGCCAACTTCATGGGCACGAAGTTCGATTGGGTAAAAGGCATTGATACCGCGCCGGTGATCCGCGAACTGGAGGATCTGCTCGGTGGGCTTGAGATCGATCGGCTCTGCCCAAGCTATGGCCTGATCATCGAGGGCTGCGATGTCGTGCGGCAGTGCATCGAGAATGCCGCTGAGGCGCTGGCGCTCCTAGCGCGGTTGCCGCGCCCCGATGCGCTCGATACCGCCGACCTCGAACAATTGCGGCGGATCTGCAGCTAGATATTTACAGCGCCTTTCAAAACCTCTCCTGAAGTGCGTTGAGGCAGATGAGGGAGCAGGCGAGTGCGGTGAGGGCATGGTGGATGTCGAGCCTGCGCTCGTAGCGGATGGCCAGGCGGCGGAAGCGGTTGACCCATGCGAATGTGCGCTCGATGACCCATCTGTGCTTGCCCAGCCTCTGGCTGCTCTCGATGCCGCGGCGTGCGATCCGGTGTTTGATCCCGCGCCGAAGGCAGGCGCGACGGCAGCGGCGGTGGTCATAGGCCTTATCGGCATGCAACTTGTCCGGCCTGCGTCGGGGTCGCCCGGGTTTTCCTGCAACAGGAGGCACGGCATCGAGCAGGTCCTCGAAAGGCTTGCTGTCGTGGGTGTTGGCGCCGGTCAGCAGGAAGGCGAGCGGGATGCCGCGCCGGTCAGTGACGAAGTGCCGCTTGGTGCCTGCCTTGCCGCGGTCCGTCGGGTTCGCCCCGGTTCCGGCGCCCCCCTTTTCGCCGCAATGGACGCGCTGTCGACGCAGGCACGGGTCCAGTCGATGCGGTCGGCCTGGCGCAGGCGCCGCAGCAACTCTCGGTGCAGCCGGTCCCACACACCAGTTTGCTGCCAGTCCCGCAGCCGCCGCCAGCAGGTGACGCCGGATCCACAGCCCATCTCCCGTGGCAGCATCTCCCACGGAATGCCGGAGCGCAGCACAAAGAGGATGCCGCTCAAGGCAGCACGGGGCGGTATAACCGGCCGTCCACCCTTCGGCTTGACCCTTCGGCTTGGGCCGTTCGGGCGGCAACAGCGGCTCGATCATCAACCAGAGTTCGTCCGAGATCAGGGGCTTCGCCATGATCCTCAGATCGGTGCGGCCCTGCCGTCCGTCCAGGTTTTGAAAGGCGCTGTTAGTCTCTCCACTGAGAGCCCGTTTGAGAATGGTCATGGGTGAGCAATGCGCCGGACGAGGAGCGCGCCCATGCTGACGTGGATCATGGCTTCGGAGACGTCGCAGCGGCGTTCATAGTCGCGGACCAGGCGGCGCCAGCGGGTCATCCAGCCAAAGGTTCTCTCCACCACCCAGCGGCGTGGCAGCACCTGGAAGCCTTGCTGGTCCGTCAGCTTGCGCACCACCTCGATGACGAAGTCATGGAAGGCGGCAGCGCTCATCAGCTTGCCGCGGTCATAGGCGCCGTCGGCAAAGAGGTGCTTCAACCAGGGCCAGCGCTTGCGGATCGCCTTGACGATCTGCTCCGCCCCGGAAGCATCCTGCACGTCGGCCGTCGTTAGGTTGACCATCAGCAGGCGGCCATCAGTGTCGACCGCAATGTGGCGCTTGCGGCCCTTGAGGCGCTTGGCGGCATCAAAGCCGCCGCCGCCCAGTGCTTGGGGCGACTTGACCGTCTGGCTGTCCAGAACCCCGGCGGAAGGGCTGGCCTCGCGCCCCACCCGCTCACGATCCAGCATCAGCGCGATGTTGTGCAGAGTGGCGAACAGGAACCGTCGTGCGAGCCGCCGGAACCACCAATAGATCGTCTGCCATGGTCCGAAATGGACCGGCAGCATGCGCCAGCCACACCCGGCCCGTGCCAGGTAGCGGATCGCGTTCAGCACCTCGCGCAGGTCAACGCCTGGCCGCCTGCCGCGGGTGCTGCTGGGCGGCAGCAGAGGCCGAATAACCCGCCATTCCTGATCCGTCAGATCGGTCGGGTAGCGGCGCCGCTCAAAGCCAGCCTGCCGTGCGCGATGTTCCTTGGTCCACATCCAGCCCATCTGGGCACGCGAGGACGCCTGAACACCTCACCCGCAGCATTCTCAAACGGGCTCTGAGAAAGGTGCGCACTTATGGCTGAGGCTAAGTTTTCGGTTGGGCAGACTGTGACGTTCACGCGTGGTCAGGCCGACGGCAATATCCCGGCCGGAGAGTTCATCATTTTGCGGGTCATGCCCAGCGAGGGTGGACAACGGAGCTATAGGGTCCGCGGCGCTCGGGACGGGCAGGAGCGGGTCCTTCCCGAGGATCAGCTGGAGGCTGCTGGGAGCGGCTGGTCAAAAACGAAACGATAGTTGCGAAAAGCCCGCCGGGCAAAGGACCGTTCCACAACCTGGCGCCGTGGCTGCACGGCAAAGATGATCTCCACGTGCAATGGGAGCGGGAGCGGTCAGGTCCAACTCCGACATGTTCGTCCGCTTCCTTCGGGTTGGCGCAGGGGCAGAGCCAATAGCGACCGGCAAGTTGAATGATTGCGGGGCACCGCGGAAACCAGAGGCTTTAGCCTGTGTTTCCACGAGCGGTGAGGCACATCTACAGGAGGACATTGTAGAAGATTTTCTAGAAGCTCAGGCAGAAAACCCCATTAACGGCACCGGATTATCGCAACCCACGACTTACGCCTGGTGCCGTTCCCCTCTACACTTCTGCGCCGGCCGCTGAGCTGATTGTTAATGCTCACCCGCCGCAAATCCTGGTCAGGCCCTGCGAGACACTCGGCGATGGCGGTTCAGAAGATGAACCAGAGCACAACTGCGGTGCCGATGACGATCATGCCTACGATCACAGCAGCGCTGACCATCAAGGCATTGAGCGGCGATCTCCACCACCCTCGATTACCATCATCGTCCGGCATTTGAATGCTCCTTTGCTGGTGTTGATCTGCCCTGCCGCCTTCGCTTCGGAAATCAGGGTTCAACGAGACGCTGTCATGTTCGCCCAGCCAGATGAAGACGGTTAGCAGGTAGCCTTGGTGGCTCGACAGTCCAAGTCCGGCGCAGAGAGTGCAGTCCTCAGGATCAGAAGGAGCGACCGGCATGCCGAACATCATAAACGCATTCAGGGCAAGCGCCCTGCGGCCGATGTGCTGTGTTCGGCTGCCGCAGAGCGCTTCGGGAAGCAAGCCATCGGCGTCATTCTGAGCGGTGACATAGATGACGGTGTCGCCAGCATCCGCGACATTAAGGCATCTGGCCGCCTCAGCCTCGTTCAGGCTGCGCTGACCGCGATGACCAAAAAATACTCCCAGTGCTGCTGATCGGTAGATGCCGTAGTCAACACCGTGTGGCGGTTACACGGCTCGTCCACAAAGTATGCGCTCGAAACTCTCCTTGAACCTGCTCGTTCAGCGATCGTACGGGACCGTCTCGCATGAGGGCATTCTGTGGACTGCACCTGGAGATATCCGGCCATGACAGGTAAAGGGATCCCGATGGCGTCATCACGTGTGACGGTGGGCCTTGCTGCGGCAGCCGCAGCCCTGGCCGGAATGGCCCTGCAGGTTCGCGCCAATGCTCGCCGGGCTGAGAGGGAGCATCCGCCGGCCGGGCGGTTCATCCATGCAGGCGGCATTCGACTGCACTACCTTGAAGCAGGAATGGGTGGCCCGCCGGTCGTGCTGCTGCATGGCAATGCAGTCCAAGCGGAAGACTATGTTGCAAGTGGCGTGTTCGGCCTGGCCGCTGAGCGACACCGGGTGCTGGCCTTCGACCGGCCTGGCTATGGGTACAGTGAGCGCCCACGCGACCGGCCATGGACGGCGGAGGCTCAGGCTGCTGTTCTGGCGGAGGCTCTCGCCCGCCTCGGGATTCGGCGCGCGATCGTGGTTGGCCACTCCTGGGGAACCTTAACGGCGCTGGCCCTCGCCCTCAACCATCCCGAAGCGGTGGGAGGCCTTGTGCTGCTGTCGGGCTACTACTTCCCGACGGCTCGAGCCGACGTTGCCATGATATCACCGACTGCCCTTCCGGTGCTCGGTGACGCGATCCGCTACACCGTCGGTCCACTGGTCGGGCGCCTCATGGCGCCGATGATGGTTCGGACGATGTTCGCGCCTGTGCCGGTGCCGGCCGCGTTCACAAGCGCGGTGCCGACCAGCATGATGCTGCGGCCTTGGCAGATCAAAGCCAGCGCCGAGGATGCCGCAGCAATGATCCCAGCGGCAGCGGCCCTTGTGGAGCGTTATGGCGAGCTCAGTCGGCTGCCGGTCTCCATCATTGCCGGTGCCGAGGATATGGTCGTGGACAGGGACCGGCAATCAGCCCGGCTGCACCGCGAGATAGCCGCAAGCAGTCTCCAGGTTGTTTCAGGCCTCGGTCATATGGTTCATCACGGCGCACCTGATCTTGTCGCCCAGGCCATCGAGGCGATCGCGGCACCAGAGCAACCGGTCTCTGCTGCCATGACGGCTTCGGATGTGACCGCGGAAGAACACACGACCGATATAGGATAAGCGCCTGCGCTCTACAGCGGGTCTACCTTTCCTCTATTCAGCATGACGACCTCTCAGCCTCGTATATGGGTCCTTGCAGGTGCCAAAAGGCAGCAAGGACTGATACTTTCTTGGCTATTGCGCAATGGATATGCTATCGCTCTGGCATCCGCAGAGTAGCATCATAGTCATCGCGACGGGTGCCACGGCGATGGCACCGGAACAACGGGAATCATGAGTATTCAGCGGAACATTGTTCTGGCAGGTTCGAGCACAGTGTGAGTGAAGGTGCGGAACGGCTCACGCAGCACATCATGAATGTTGACCAGCTGCGCCATGCTGGGAAACCGATCTTGCCATGGACGCTGGAGCTGCTCCTATCGACCTTCACCACGCAGCGCTGTCTTGAAGGTGTGTTGGATGGTCTGCGGCAGGAATAAAGCGCCTCGCCTGCACGCCAACGCCGGACTGGTATGCCATCAGGCCTTGATGGTGGTAGCTGTTGCGCAAATGGGCGGGCCGCATCGGCGAGTGGCTCAAGAGCGCCCAAGCGGCACCGCCATAACATCTACACTGGTCCCCTAATCCTGCACCAGCCCGAGGAGAACGCCGTGCCCGCGCAGAGGAAGTCCCGAACCCGCCAGGGCCAGGCGCAGTCAGAACGCGCTGTTGTTGATCTGGCAGCCCTGGGTGGTCCCTTCGTCGAAGCCTTCGACGCCACGCGCATGCCGATGGCGATCACAGACCCGAACGTCGCGGGTAACCCGATCATCTACTGCAACGCCGCTTTCCTGCAGATGTGCGGCTATGACCGGAAAGAGGTGCTGGGGCAGGATTACTTCTTCCTGATCGGGCGGCACACCGATCCTAGTGTGGCACAGCGGATCAAGGACGCCGTGGCAGCCCGCCGCGAGTTCACCGAGGATATCCTGTTCCACACCAAGGATGGGCGCGAGATCTGGGTGGCGGCCCTGGTTGATCCCATGGTCGAGAATGACCGGGTTGTCCGCCACTTCGTGTCCTTCCTGGACATCACCGACCGGGTGCAGCGGGTGCAGGGCCTCCGGGAAGCGAAAGCGACACTGGACCGGCGTGTGACAGCCCGCACGAAGCGGCTGCAACATGCCAAGGACAAGCTGGAAGAAGAGGTCGAGCGGCGCCGGCGCACAGAGGCCCTGCTGCGCGACAGTCTGGCCGAAGGCGAGGTGGCGCTGAGCTTCCGTGACTTTCTGATCCAGGAGGTCCATCACCGCACCAAGAACGCGCTGCAGCTCGCGACGGCGCTGTTGCAGCTTCAGGCTCGGCAGTCAGAACCACTGGTTCGGTCAGCGCTGGACGTGGCCACGGGGCGGCTCATGCGCATCGGCGAAGTGCACGAAATGCTGGCCTATCAGAGCGAGACGCCGAATACGATCGAGGTTGCACCCTATTTGCTGCGGCTGGGCCAGAGCATGGTAGAGGGCTTGGTGACCAAGCCAGGTCAGATCGAGGTTGAAGTCGAGGCCGACGAGGAGGCTGTCTGGTCGCCAGACGTCGTCATTCCGCTCGGGCTCATCGTCGGCGAGGCAGTGACCAATGCCTTCAAGTATGCCTTTCCGGAGGGCCGACGGGGCCGGATCCTGGTTGATCTGAGCCTTGCTGACGATGGCTTGGTCAGGCTGAGGATCGAGGACGATGGCATCGGCCTGCCGCCGTCGCGGAGGAAGGGTTCACTGGGCCTCAAGCTGATTGAGACCCTGGCGCAGCAGATCCAAGGCAAGGTGGAAATTGTGAGCCGAGAGGGTAGAACGGGAACAGCGGTGAGCGTGACCTTCCCGGATCCCAACACCGCAGCCGGTCATAGCGACCAGCTTTGAAAGGCGCGGCCCTGCCAAGTCGGAACCCATAGAAAAAGCCCCGGCTGGAGATCCAACCGAGGCTCGAATCCCATCACAGCGCGAGCGCTGCGATGGCTATATGGGGAGCAGCCAGACGGCCGCTCCGCCTTTAGGCCTGGCGCAGATTGCCGGCCGAGAGCTTGCCCTGCTGGCCGCTCTGGACGTCGTAGGCGATCTTGTCGCCCTCACGAACGTCCATGCCGGCGCGCTGCACGTCAGAGATGTGCAGGAAGACGTCCTTGGAGCCATCCTCGGGCTGGATGAAGCCGAAGCCCTTGGTGCTGTTGAACCACTTAACGGTGCCGATAGACATGAGAATATTCCGATCAAAACGGAATGCCGCCGAGCAGTATTGCTTGGCGGATCATCTTCAATTTGAAACGGAAACAAACTCGGAACCCAAATCAATGGGCAGGGAGAAGCACACCGGAACAACGAAACTGACAAATCTTACATAGAGGATGGCATTTCATTGTGCAAGTTTTATTGGATGTAGCCTGGTGATGAAACGGCATTGAATTCCGGTGTTGCTGAGATTGTGCTGGCCCGCGTTGACGAGGGCTCTGTATAGCCACGACGGGAGCAGCACGGCAGCACGTGAGTCATCAGGTAGGCTTTATGCTGGGAGGCCGGTGGCAAGCCGCCGCTAAGGTCGGAAAGCCGACACAGCGGCGCTGTGTCGGGAGACAAGCCAGCACAGTGCGAGATGTTGCTGGAGGAGCCCCCTTCATCGAGGAGCCATGACATGGCGTTATCGTCGACAGAGATCTACAGAAGCCAGAATGGCGATACCTGGTGGTTGATCCGAGATGACGCATCACATCAGGTCCATGTCCGGCATGAAGCTAATCCTGCATCGGGTGGCCATGTCACTGAGATGAGCGTCGAGAGGTTCCTCAGCCGCAGGGGCTCTGGTCCGGAATATGCTGCGACGCAGGAACTGCTGAAGGCTCAAGCCGAGGAGGCCAAGCTGCTGGCCAGCACGGCTTCGTTGCCGCCAGACGAAAGCGCATAGCCACGCTGCCTCAGATCAGACACCGGACGCCGATGATGGCAACAGCCAGTCCGTAATCTAACCGGCGCGACAGGAACAACCGAGAAAAGTCATGCCGATGTCATGCAGAGCTGAGCTGCGCATCGCGAGAGGCCTGACGGATGTGGCCACAATATGTGCTGAAGCCTTAGATGCCGCGGGCTCGGCTGATGTTGGAGGCTGCCTCGGCCTGTAGGCTTTGCTCAGCACCATCCCTCTGACGTGCCATGTGGAACTCGGAGCAGCGTCTTGGTTTTGCCGAAGAGCCGGACCCCTGAATAGATGCGTGCCACGATCAAGTCGGCGGTCCTGAGTTCCGCCGTGACGTTGTATGTCTTCCCATCATCGGGGTTGTAGAACCAGCCGCCTCCCCAGCGGTCAGGACCGGTGGCGTGCAAGCCCCAAAGGACGGTGAGGCCGCAAAGGCGGCGCTGCCGTAGCCCCGGATCAGGGTTGTTTTTGTCGCGGTTCAGCTGTCCCTGCGTATCGCGCGGGGTCTGCAACCAGAGGATTCGGCCACATAGCTGGCCGCTGCACTCGAAGATCTGTACCGCCGCCTTGCCATCGATGAGCCACACGCCGCCCGGAACGGCCGCCCAAGCCGCGGTGCATGACGCTACCAAGGAGATGAGCGCAGCCACCAGTAGGACAGCGCGTTCACGCCGACGCGGCGAGGAACGCCAGGGAGGATCCTTTGTTCCTTTCAGCCTACAAACCGAACGGCCGGACACTGGCATCATGACCGTCTTCCGTGGGACACCTGCTCGGCAGGTTATCAACGTCCATGATACGATCAACAGGCCAACTCAGGAAGAATGCGATCGTCCGCAGGGCTACCCGCTGTGCCGGGCTGAACCTTCGGTGTTCGTGGACAAGTTTCCGATACATCTCGAGAGTGGAGCTGAATTCGGCAGCCCACTGCACCGTCTGCGCAAAACAAACGGACGCACCGGTCGCCTGCCGCACTTTTAGGGTCAGGGCGCGACGGGCGCCTGTTTGTCGACCACAGTGAGGCAAGCCTCTGCGCCGCGCTGCAGCCGCTGCCGGTGCAGATCGCCGATCTCTGGACCTCGCCCGATCTGCGGCCCGGCCGGGAGCGTGAGGGCTGGCTGAACCTGGTGGCGATCCGGGAGTGAGACGGGGAGCACCCTCAAAGGCCGGTCAGCGGCCGAACCAGCGCGGCTTCCTTTTATAGGCGGGAAAAATTCTGTGCGTGCGCCCCATAGCGGTCCCCCCCTTCCCGACTCCCAGGGATCCGACCCCCCCAGGGGGGGGTGGGGCCGGGGGTGGGGATGGAGGGGCCCAGAGCCGGCCACGGCCGGCCAGAGGCGGGGCTGTGGGCCGGTCAGGGCCGTCGCTGGGGTGGTGGCGGGGTGCGCTGCCGCTCGGCCCTGACGCGCGCCGTCTTGGCCGAGTGGCAGGCGCCGCAAAGGGCCTGCCCATTGGCCAGGGCGAGGGGCGCGCCGCCGTCCTGCAGCTCGACGATGTGGTCCGCATAAAGGCGGGTGCCGGTGCGGCCGCAGCCCGGCCCCTGGCAGCGCGAGCCCGCCCGGCCCAGCACCGCCGCAGCCCAGGCGCGATGCTCGGGCGTGCCGTAGTGGTCGCTGGCCTGCTTCGGCGGCGGCCGGGCGGTGCGCAGGTCGGCCGCCGGCAGCAGCTGCGTCGCCATCTTCAGCGGGGCGCGCCGGCGGGCCGGGTTGCCCATCAGCGCGCCGCGGCCGACAGCCGCGGCATCCGCACCAGCGGCAGCGGCGCCCGCACCAGGTTGCCGATCTGCAGCAGCCCGTCGATGCGGCGCCAGTCGTCGCGCAGCTGCCAGCTGTCGAGCAGGTAGATGCGGGTGCCGAGGGGCAGGCCAACATGGAAGCTCGACCGATCCGCGACCGCCCGCACCTCCTCGCCCTCGGGCGTCAGGTAGCGGTCCTGGGCGATGGGGCGCCAGCCGAAGTCAGTGGTGGCGATCCGGTACGCGACCGCCAGGCTGCGGCCCGCCAGCAGGGCAGGCAGCCGCGGCGTGCGCTGCTGATCCATCAGCGCACTTCCAGCGTGACATAGGCCGGGCGGCCCTTCTTGCCGGGCATGTGCTGGCCGACCATCGAGCGGGTGATCTTCTCGCCCACCGTGTCGAGGGTGCCGAGTACCTCGGTGCGGGTCAGGACCAGCTTGCCGGCGTAGGCCAGGGGCGCATCGCCCATCGCCTGCAGTAGCACCGGCTTCAGCTCCTTCAGCCGCTTCTCCAGCCGGTTCTTCTCCGGCGCGGCCTTGGCGTATTCGGCCGCCAGCTTGACCAGCGCCGGGTCGGTGATGACCGGGTGGTTGGTGCCGGCCGGGGCCGGAGTGGCCTCGGGAGGCGGGGCGGCCTTCTTGGCGCGGGGCTTGGCGGGGGTGGCCATCAGGCGGAGGTCCTCTTCAGGATGCGGGCCACCTGCACGGGGTGCCAAACGTCACCGCCGGCAGGGGTGCGGATGCCGCGCGCGGTCAGCGCCTCGGCAATCTGCGAGGGGTTGGCGCAGCCGGCCTTCTGCGCCGCCAGGATGGCGGGCAGCACATCGCGGGCGTGCTGCGCGGCCTTGGCGATGCGGATCTGGGTGGCGTGGCTGATGGCGCCGCCGTCGCCGGCGCGGAGATGCGGGTTGCCGAGGCGCACGCCGCGCGCCTTGGCCGCCTGCAGGGCCGCCTTGGTGCGCGCCGAGATCATCTCGCGCTCATGCTCAGCGACGGCCGCCAGGATGTGGATGGTCAGGCGGCTGGCATGCGGGTTGTCGCAGGCGACGAACTCGATGCCGGCCTCCATCAGGTTGGAGACGAAGGCGACGTTGCGGGCCAGCCGGTCCAGCTTGGCGATCACCAGCGTGGCGCGGCGCGACCGGCAGGCAGCGATGGCCGCTGCGATCTCGGGGCGGTCATTCTTCTTGCCGCTCTCCACCTCCCGGAACACGTCCAGGATGCGGCCGCCGGCGGCGCGCACATGGCGCTCAACCGCCTCCTGCTGGGCCTCTAGTCCGAGGCCGCTGGCGCCCTGCTTGTCGGTCGAGACGCGGTAATAGGCGATGAACCCCGGAACGCCGTCGCCGCCCCCCAGCCGCTTCAGCGGGGTTTTGCGGGCCATTCTGGCTCCCGATCATGGGTCGGAGGGGGTGAACACTACGAAACGCTCGTTTGACGAAATGTGCAGGCCACCAGGGGCAGCCGGGCCGCTCATCCGCAAACGGTCGTTGCCGCCGTTGTCACAACAGGCGGCTCCGGCGAGGGCGCGGGAGTCGGCGTAAAGACGAGCCCCAGCGCCTCCGGCGACAGCCCTTTCAGGGCTTCGCAGTTGGGGTGGTTGACCGCACAGATCCGCCCCTGCAGGCCCCGGCTGGCGGGGCAGGTGCAGTCGAACATCAGGCCACCGCCTCCAGCTGGTGCGCGACGATGCCGCGCTGCTCCAGCGGCCAGCGCAGCCGGTCGAGCGCTTCCCGCCACAGGCGATGGTGCCCATGGTCGAGCCGCGGATCCGGCACTATCGCGGCGCGCGCCCCAGATGCGCAGGATCCGCGCATGCACGAGATCGATGCGGCGCTGGCGGTAGAGCCGGTCGAGGCATTTCACCACGTCATCGGGCTCACAGGGGCGCGCGACCCGCTCAACGTTGAGCACCGGGCCAGCCCCGTCGCGGCGCGCCAACAGGGCGGCCATCGTCCAGAGCCACGCCTCGTCAACGGAGACGAAGGGTCGCGCGCCCCCACACGCGCCAGGCGGCGCGTCGGTGGAGAGGGGCATATGCAGGTTTCCAGGTGGGTCGCCAGCTAAGTGCTTGAAAAGCAAAACGCCCGGCCTCTTTCGGGACCGGGCGCGACTATGGCGGTGCGAACTCACTACTTCGTGAGCAGCGCCGGCGTCAAGTCATATCGATGCCCCAGCGCTGGGCCAGGTGGCGCAGCCCGGCCACCAGAGCCGCGGCACGAGCGGCCTGGCCGCGTACCGTCAGCTCGCCCTGGCACAGGCTGATCAGCAGCTCGTCGCCGGGATAGCCGATCTCGGCCATCAGCCGCTTCCAGGTCGCATGCGCCGCCGCCATGGCATCGCTCATCTCGGCATGGCCGGTGCCGCTGCGGCCGATCAGTGCCACCTTCGATGCGAGCATGCCGGCCTCGTCGCAGAGCTGCAGGAGGCGGTTGGCCGTGGCGTACTGCCAGTCGTTCAGCTGGCCCGCGTCCCACATGCGGTCGATCAGGTGCGCATCGGCAAACTGCCGCGTCAGCGCCGCCTCCAGGGTGTCATCCGACAGGAAGGCGATGGGGACGTTGCGGTAGGGGCGGGCCAGCATGGCCTCGCCATCGTCCTCGCCCTCCTCGCCCTCGCGGCGGCGCCGCAGGATCTCGGCGGCCTGGGCGCGGGAGGCCCGTTCGCGCTGGCGTTCCTGCGCGCCTCTCTGGCGGGCCTCATCGGCCTCCTCGTCCGTGGTGACGTGCGGCGCCGGCAGCTGCCGGGCCTCGTCGAAGATCACCACCTCAGCCAGCGGGGCTGGCATTTGCCGGGGCATGGCGCCAGCCGGCAGGGTCAGGATGGTGCGCTTCGGCCGACAGGCATCGTCCAGATCGGCCATCGGCATTGTCGTAACGGCACTGGCCGCCATGTTCGCCCCCGCGTCGGAGCCCCCTACGACGCCCGATGGAAAATACATGATGCTCACATTCCCGTGAAGGAAAATCCGGCGGCGGCCGAGGCTACCCGGAAAACTTCCGGCTTCCGCTGCCGCACCAGGGCCAGCGCCTCGGGGCAGACCGAGGCCATCACGCTCTCGGTCGCCTGGGTCGACTGCCCGGCTGCCGCCTTGGCTTGCCAGCGCTCCACCCAGCAGCGCACCCGCCTCACCTGCTCGTCCTCGGCTGGGGCGGGCGCGGCATCGCCCGCTGGGGCGGCGCCCGCTGAAGCCAGCCCGGCCTTCTGGGCATCCTCGTCGCACCACAGCTCCCACCGTGCCGACCAATCGGCGCAGGCCCTGCCGCTGGCCCGCTGGTGCTTGCGGAAGCGGTCGGCCACTGCCGCTGGGTCCAGGCCGAGGCGGCGGGCGTAGGCCGCATCCCCCGCCGATGGCTGCCAACTCGGCGGGAGGGGGGCCGGGGTCGCGCGCACGCGCGCGCCCCTCCCCCTGGTGGTTCTTTGGTGGTTCTTTGGTGGTTTGTGTGCGGATTTCGCACCCCTAGATGACAAATTCTGCACCCCAGGGGATACAGATTCTGCACCCCAAGCGGCATTCGCGGGAGTGGGTGCGGATTTCGCATCCACCCTGGTGTTGCACGGCCTCCCTTCCAAACCATGCTGATCATAAGCAGAAGTTTTAGAATCCAAGGGGCGTGGATTCCGAGTGTATGCGGATTTCGCACCCCGCTTGCGTGACTGACGGTTCGGAAACGGCAGGTGGCGATTGATCTTGTACCGCGACGATCTGTTGGGTCGCTTGGAGATCTTGATCAGCTCCATCTCCTGCAGAATCCGGAGATTGGTATGGATCGTCCGGATGCTCTGGCTTGTGACCTCGTGGAGCAGCGCCACGCTCGGGTAGCACTCATCCTGCTCGTCTGCGAAGTCGGCCAGCTCCTTCAGCAGCTGCCTCGGACTGGACTTGATGAACTTCGGGCAAAGGTTCTTCACCCAATTCATGCAGTCGATGCTCATAGCCAGGATCCAGCAGGCTGCGAGCGTTCGCGCGAGAGCGAACGCCGGATGGAGAAGAGGCCGAAGATCAGGCGCCCACCGCCACTCTGGGCACCTGCAGGGCATGCCGTGGCGGCGGGTCGCCCCCCGCCCTCGGAGGGGGTCCGGGGCAGGATCTCGAAACCGGCGAGGCTCATGCCCGGCCTCGCATGCGCCGGATGCCCTCGCAAAGCATGGCGGCCCACGGTGGTGGCGTGGCAGAATCCGCCATCATCATGCCGCTGTGGCCTGTTGATGATGTTCGGCAGCCTCGGCCTGCTGGGTCTGCCGGCTGTGATGCTGGCCCGATTTGGGCCCCTGCTCAGATGAGTGGCTTTGGCAGCGCCTATGCCATCGAGCCGATGTTGGAGATCAAGGTGGCTCTCCACAAGAAACGCGAGCGGATCAAGGCGCTCCATCACGCCACCTCTTTCACGAGCTTTGTGAAATCAGTAGCAGTAACGTTGCCATCTGTAGCTTGCTCGATGGCGTCGAGCTTCGGCCAAGATGGGCGATCTACGCCGGTCTCCCATCGCCACACCGTCATCGCACCGACGCCAACGCGGGCTGCGAACTGAAGCCGCGATTCACCCGTTGTTTCCTGTCAGTGAGCAGGTCCATGTTCCCTATTAACTCAACAGTAAATTAATGGTCAAGAAACGCACTGAAGTCTCTACTTGCGGCGACAGAGCAACTTTCAGCGGTCCCGCACCGTCTGCCCATTCGTCCGCTTGGCGCGAACAAGCCGGTTTAATGCCAGGACAGGCCGCGAACATCATGGGTGTGAAAATGTTACGAGACACAGATGGGAGGGGGTCAAAGCGCCAGTGATAGTTAGGAATTCATCACGTTAGCCTAGCTCTATCGCGCAGATGACCCAGGGCAGTTGCTGCTCCCGGTGCCCGAACGAGCGGTGGCAATCCAGTTACGACGCGGCCTCTCGATTTTAGAGACGCTCCGTCACGAACAGGCGCAGCATTGGAGAGTGGCGAGAGCCTGATGCGAGCCTTTGTCTTGCTCCTCACGCCGAAGAAGCCGAGAGGTCAGTAAGCCTGACATCCATTACGCCACGGGTAATTTGTCCTCTCGCTGCACGTATTACGCTGTAGGTAAGATGCGGCTTCCTAGCAGGAGCGTTTCGATGCAGCTTTCCCCTTCTCTGGCTCCGGCCGGAATTTCCCTAACGCCCGGATGAAGCTCACTCATTGCCGCCGGTCGGATGGCGGGGCGATGACCGCAGCCGGCGCAACACATCGGCCGCTTCACGCGTAAGTGCACCAGCGTGCTACCATCTTCTCGACGGTCTTGGCCTGCCCCATTGAACGGTGCCACCGCCATGAAGGTGGTTCACTAGCACGCTCCTGCCGCCCTATGACACCCTGACCCCTCCTGCCCCCTCATGGGGATGGTTCACCAGACTGGCCGCAAATTGTCGCCATCTACTACGCGACACTCCTGACCCCTCATGGGGATGGTTCACAACTGGGGTCTTTGTCATGTCTTCCTCAGACGCTCGGCTCCTGACCCCTCATGGGGATGGTTCACGCGGCGAGCATGCATGACCACACCCACCGGTCGTTAGGTAGGGGACTCATTCAGATCCACTCTGTGACGGCGGCGATCAGCGCGAGTGAGGCCAGGTAGTTCTGGGCCAGGCGGTCGTAGCGGGTGGCGACGCGCCGCCAGTTCTTGAGGCGGCAGAACAGGCGCTCGATCTGGTTGCGGCGCCGATAGGCCTGGCGGTCGAGTGGGTAGGGCCTGGTGCGGGTCGCGGTGGAAGGGATGACGGCCTTGATGCGGCGCTCCTTGAGCCAGCGCCGCAGGCTTTCGGCGTCATAAGCCTTGTCTGCGATGAGGCACTTCGGTGCGGCCACGGCCCCGAGCAGTGGCAGCGCCATGCTGATGTCGGCGGTGTTGCCCGGCGTCAGCGCGAAAGCGACCGGTCGGCCGCGATCATCGGCCAGACAATGGATTTTCGAGGTGCGGCCGCCGCGCGAGCGGCCAACCGCCTGCGTCCACTCCCCCCTTTTCCACCCGCGGCCGAGCGGTGCGCCTTCACGTGGGAGCTGTCCAAGCTGAGTTCCTGAGGTATCTCGCCGGAGGCGGCCATCTTCGCGAACAGGCGCTGCCACAGACCACGTCCGGACCACCTGTTGAAGCGATTGTAGATGGTGGTCGGCGGACCGTAGGCCGCAGGCACATCGCGCCAGCGGCAGCCGGTCTTGAGCACGTGCAGGATGCCGCTGATCACCCGCCGGTCATCCACGCGGGGCTTGCCTGGCCTGCCGCGCGGCAGGTGTGGCTCAATGGCAGCCCAAGCCTCATCTGTAGAAGTATGGACTTGATCTGACGGTCACCTGATCGGCGGGCGGGCATGTCCGATCTGGTACGTGTGTCTGACGCTACTGTGCCTGCAGCGTCTTCTCCTGGGCAAGCGGCAAGGCAGCCAGGAAGGTCTGCATGGGTGTTTTGCCGTAACACCACCTGCCTTGGTGCGACCGGACCTCGTTGTACTCGGCAAGCCAGGCGTCGAGGTCGCGTTGCAGCTCGTCGATCGCGCGGTAGAGCTTCTTGCGGAAGGCTATCTGATAGAACTCGTGCAGCATTGTCTTGTGGAGACGCTCCACGATGCCATTCGTTTGCGGGCTCTTTGTCTTGGTGCGCGAGTGATCCACGTCCTCGACAGCCAGGTAGAGTTCATAGTCGTGCCGCTCAGGGCTGCCGCAGAATTCGGTTCCTCGATCAGTCAGGATCCGCAGCAGTGGGATGCCATGATCTTCAAAGAAGGGCAGCACACGGTCGTTCAACAAGTCAGCGGCGGTGATCGGGGTCTTGCGGTCGTACAGCTTGGCAAAGGCCACCTTGGAGTAAGTGTCGACAAAGGTCTGCTGATAGATCCGGCCCACTCCTTTCAGGTTGCCGACATAGAAGGTGTCCTGGGCGCCGCAGTAGCCAGGGCATTCGCTCTCGAACTCCCCATGCGCCTCTTTCTCCTGTTTGACCCGCTCCAGAGCCGCGAGCTGCGCTTCGGTCAGCACCAGGCCTTCCTGCGCCACCCGGGCCTCCAGTGCCTTCAGCCGCGCCTTCATGCTGGTGAGGTCGTGGCGCAACCAGATGTTCCTCACCCCAAAGGACGAGACGGAGACACCCTGCTTGCGGAGTTCGTTGGACACCCGTAGCTGTCCCCAGGCGGGCTGGTCGATTGCCATCTCGACCACTGCTGCCTCAATGGCCGGGTCGATCCGGTTCTTCAGGTTTGGCTTGCGCCGGGAGAGTTCCTGAAGCGCAACCTCGCCGCCCTTCTCGTACAGGTCCTTGAACCGGTAAAAGCTGTCCCGGCTGTAGCCCATGATCTTGCAGGCCTGGCTGACGCTGCCGAGCTGCTTGGCCAGCTCCAGCACCCCGACCTTGCCGCGAATGATCTTCTGCTCGCGGGTCATCGTGACCTCCGTCCTCAAGGACGCCTGCTAGCCCTAGCCAGCAGGTCAGATGCCCACCACTTCACCACTGTCTGTCAGATTAAGTCGATACCTTTGCACCTCATCCGACAGCCAGAACAACCGCGCCATCTCAGCCTCCTGAGCCGTTCAAACCCGTTCAGGAGATAAAACACCAGCAGCGCCAATAAGTTGTATGGGTTCCCTACCTAGTCTCCTGACCCCTCATGGGGATGGTTCACCGGCGGAGCACGGTGTGAACCGTGGTGCGGGGCGCGATCTCCTGACCCCTCATGGGGATGGTTCACTGGCGATCGCGAACCAGTCCGGCTTGTTCTGGTTCGTCTCCTGACCCCTCATGGGGATGGTTCACGGCCCGTGAACCGGTCCACGCCTGAGACGACGACACGCTCCTGACCCCTCATGGGGATGGTTCACGCGCCGACGCCGCCACGCAGGCGCTGCGCTTCGTCGCTCTCCTGACCCCTCATGGGGATGGTTCACCCCGAGAATCCGGTCTACTCCGTCACCCTCATCATGGACCTCCTGACCCCTCATGGGGATGGTTCACTGGATGACGACTACGCCAGCGAACCCCCAGGGGAGATCCTCCTGACCCCTCATGGGGATGGTTCACAGGACTACCATGAAGACCAAGCCCCTTATCATTGATCTCCTGACCCCTCATGGGGATGGTTCACAGGGGGCCATTGCGCCGGGCTCGCCGTAGTCGCCCTCCTCCTGACCCCTCATGGGGATGGTTCACCGCTGGGTGGGGGCATCGGACAGCTATTCCGGCAAGGCCTCCTGACCCCTCATGGGGATGGTTCACCTTCGACGGCTTTGCCGAGGAGATCACCCATTGAACCACTCCTGACCCCTCATGGGGATGGTTCACGGGCCCGCGGCAAGCACGGCGTGGAGCCTATGACGGGCTCCTGACCCCTCATGGGGATGGTTCACCCGACTGCTCAGCGGCAGCCAGATACAAGTCGATCATCTCCTGACCCCTCATGGGGATGGTTCACAAGATCGACGTGTTCCTGCAGTGGTATGGCCGGCGCGGCTCCTGACCCCTCATGGGGATGGTTCACAAGGCCAAGCGCGCGCCCTACACGGTGAAGCCGCTGAACTCCTGACCCCTCATGGGGATGGTTCACAGGAAGATCGGCGCGCTGGAGTGGGCATTCGCAGATACTCCTGACCCCTCATGGGGATGGTTCACGCTGGCGGAGTGGCGGGCACCACCGCCGCTCAGGCGGCTCCTGACCCCTCATGGGGATGGTTCACGAGCGGAGATAAGGCCCTCCCGACCTCCCAGGAGACCCTCCTGACCCCTCATGGGGATGGTTCACGGCAGAAATGCAAGCGCGGCTCGACGCAAAGATGGACTCCTGACCCCTCATGGGGATGGTTCACTCCCACATCAGCCGATCCAGCCCGAGCCGCGCATACCACTCCTGACCCCTCATGGGGATGGTTCACGCGTCGCCGACGAGGAAGCGCCCGTCCGTCAAGATTGACTCCTGACCCCTCATGGGGATGGTTCACGGTGGTGGCGGCGCCGACCAAGCCCGCCCATGGCGCGCAGGTCTCCTGACCCCTCATGGGGATGGTTCACATGCGGGCGCGGACACGGCGCGAGCCCATGTTGGCGGTCTCCTGACCCCTCATGGGGATGGTTCACACGCTCTCCACCGCGCCGTCTGGTGACGTGTTCCTGCTCCTGACCCCTCATGGGGATGGTTCACGAAAACCTGCCGGCCGTCGTCGGCACTGTGGACAACCCTCCTGACCCCTCATGGGGATGGTTCACAGCTTCCATGCGGATAGCGGCGCCGCCAAAGCGGATGACGACACTCCTGACCCCTCATGGGGATGGTTCACGACAGTTGGACGAGGACGGCCGCCGGCACCGGGATGACTCCTGACCCCTCATGGGGATGGTTCACAACTCAACCTTCGCCGCCATCAGGCGCCACGAATGCCTCCTGACCCCTCATGGGGATGGTTCACGACCCGCCCCGATTTGCCTCCTGTCGTCTACATTGTACTCCTGACCCCTCATGGGGATGGTTCACGGTTCAACACGCACGCGCAAAAGGTCAACGAGGCTGACTCCTGACCCCTCATGGGGATGGTTCACACTTCAGGGTTACAAGGGTCGGAACTCCGGAAGGCTGGCTCCTGACCCCTCATGGGGATGGTTCACGAGATCAACGTCGCGGTGCCGGAGGTCGAAACCGGCATCTCCTGACCCCTCATGGGGATGGTTCACAGCGCGCGGGCAGACTTCATCTCTGGGGCCTGCTCAGCTCCTGACCCCTCATGGGGATGGTTCACGCCGCACCCGCCGCATCAAGCAGGCTGATCTGTTTGACTCCTGACCCCTCATGGGGATGGTTCACACAGGAGGCTGAGCGGTTCCGCCGCGAGTTGTCCTGCTCCTGACCCCTCATGGGGATGGTTCACTGGCGACGGCTTCTCTTATGAGTGAGGCCGCCCGGTCATCTCCTGACCCCTCATGGGGATGGTTCACCCTCGTCATTTCAGATAGTTACCTAGCTCGGTCCTGCCTGTTTGAGAAGCCGCACCGGGGAATAGGGCAGTGAGAAGGCTACGCAGGTGTAGCATAACGGCACCAACGTGGAGAGTAGTCGCTCACAGAACCATGTTATTCTTGATGTGGTGATCGTGCGCAACGTTCCGCAACGTCGCGTTTGTGTCGGATTTGCAGAGCAGCGAGACGGCCACATTGTGCCGATTTTCAGCTATGACCTGGAACACGCGGTCGTCGTCTCGCGCGATCTTCGCGAGTTCCCGGTGCAGGCGCAGCAATGTTGCATTGGTCATCTCACCTCCAAACACCGAATTCTGTTCCTGCACGAGGTAGCGTGAAAGCAGCTTGTGGAACCGCCTTGTCCGGCGCGCCTCTACGTCATAGGTAATGAGCACGTACATGCTGGCCTCACACAGACCGCAGGAACGGTTTGTACTGGCCAAGACCGAGAACGTGCCGCTCCAGCGCCAGAGCTTCGGCCCGCATGGCAGCCTGCAGTGATTGCCCGTCCTTACCCGCCGCTTCCACTTTGGTCGTCCAAAGTTGCAGCGTTTGTTGGCGGCCAGTCTCGCTGAGGCGGCATACACCCTCTTCCTGATAAAACCATCCAGGGTCGATTTGGCCGCGCAGGACAGTCTCGAAAATCAACGTATCCGTCAACACTGGCTTGAACGGCTCTGACAAGTCGAGGGCGAGGGAATGGCGAGCTGCATTGGGCGAGTGCAGCATTGCCAGACAGCTATCTAAGTGGGTTTGCGCGATTGCGTGCCGCATTGCGGCGTAACACAGCCCGTTAAACCAGGAGAGAAGACAGTTGATGGGATTGTTCGGTGGTCGCCGAACGCGCGGACCAAAGTTCAGACGCTCGTCAATCATTGGCCAGGCTTCGTAGTAGAAAGCGCGAGCGTTGCCCTCCAGCCCCATCAGCGCCTCAATGGTTTTGGCTCCATCCAGCTTCTCTTCCAGGGCTGTGATCGCTGCGGCGGAAGTGCGCAGTGCCGCTTTCCCGCGGTAAATCCGATAATTGAGGTTAGCACGAAGGTTACGCAGGGTACCCCGCACGATGCGCCGGGCCAGATCAAGCCGCAGCGCCGGATCGAGGACGTGACGGGCCTGTGCAAGACGGACCGTGCCGGAGGCAGGGCTGCCCACAGACTCGAAGGCGCCCGACGCATTACCATAGTGATCCAGCACCGTCAGGCGGATGCCTGAGCGCGCCAACAAAATCAGCACCGCAGTGGTCAAGCGCGCTTCACCTGCCACCACCACATGCCGGAGAGCATGCACCGGAAACCGCCTCGGCATCTCGGTTTTGCGCCGTATCATCAGCGTGCCGCCATCACGCTCCAACACGCAGTCGCGGGACACAAACAAGGTCTCCATCATCCAACACCGCAAAGGTGGCGGTAGGAGCACTGCGCGCAGAAGGACGTGAAAGCTACGGTGGGAGGATCCGCGGTGTCGCGCAGGGCTTCCAGCGCTTCGGCCGCTTCCAGCATGTCATTGACCATCTTTGGATCAAGCATGATCGAGCGCTCACGCTTGGCAGGCAGGATATGGGCGATCGCCTGCCACGGCTTGCCTTGGGCTGCCCACAGCATGAGCGCATAGAAGGCGCCCTGGCGCGACACGGCATCAGCCGCACCAGCACTTCCCTTCGCTTCATAGACCTGACGCCCAGACCAGTCGATCCGGTCAGGCGCCAGGCCAATCAACCCTGCCACTGAATGGTCCCTGGGGCGGGACATATCGTGCAGCGCGAGGCCGCGTTGCATGTGTTCATCCAGGTGGGCGTAGTCGATCCGCTGCAAATGAAGCCAAGCGCGCCGCCGACACAGGGCCAAATGCTGGAAAGCAAGGCCACTGAGGTCAGCCCGCGTGACGATCTCGGCAAAGCGACGCACTGTCGCCAACGGGGATACAGGCGTGCTCATAGGATAGCAGTCCCCCTCACCGCCTCGAGGGCTTCCTCATCCGGGATCAGGCCGGACAGGCGGACCAACTCGGTCGCGGCCCGCAGTTGCGCAGCAAGCCTGGCGCTGGTCCCTGGCCTTCTCTCCAGGATGGCCATCTCGGTTACCGCACGGCTGACGGCCTCTGCGGCCGGCACTCTATAGCGCTGCCCGTTCGGCAGCAGCACGCTGCGCTCCTTCCTGCTGTAGACACTCTCCCCGCTTCGCAACACCTCGTGGAGCGGGCGGTCCAGGAACAGTGTCCAATTACCTTTCTCATCCGCTACCAGTGGAAAGGCCTGCAGGACCGGATAGCGGTTGATCCAGTGTAGCGGGACCGCATCGAGCCGGCGGCCGGGCTCCTGGACCACCACGGTGGGCGCGATGTCGCGCAAGGTTTCGGCCTGCTTCAGGAAAGCGCGCGCCCAGTCTGCGCCAAACCCTGTCCGGCCTGTATCATCGCCTGCGACTGTTTGCAGCAGTGCCGCCACCTTGCGGACCTTGGCTGGCGCCAGACGCCGCAGCACGGTCTCCTGCCCTGCCAGGTGACGGGGTCGTGCCCGCTCCAATGCGTGCCAGAACAGACAGGCGGCCCAAACCGCACGCTGCGGCATAGTGCGGAAGGCTTTCGGAACATCATCTGCCTCCAAGACCCCGGCAGGCACCGCAAAGCGCTGACGGATGGAGCGCAGGACAACGTCCAGGAAGCGCGACACCGGGATTCGCTGTCCCGTGCCCTCCTCTTCAAGCGCCATCAGCATCGTCCGCAGCCAGGGCTGGCGGTGTTCGCGCGATGGGTCGCGCCGCACCACCACCAAGCCAGGCTCATCTGCGCGGGCCACTCGCCCCACACGCTGCACAAAGGAGAGAGCGTCATGGCCGGCATCCATCACCAGCATCCCGGCCCGGAAAGTCACCCCCATTTCCACGGAGCTCGTAGCGATCAGCACATCGAAGGTCCGCGGATCGGCGTTTCGGTCCGTGACAAAGAGGCCGTCCAGGGAACTACCCTGCGCACTGTCGTCAATCGAGTTGATCGCCAGGCGGCGATTGGGCAGAATCCTGAACCTGCTGAGCACCGTGGCGAGCGCCTGCTTTTGCTTCTGCAGTTCCTCCAGGCTGTCAAAGATCACCACAACCTGTTTCTGCCGAGCCAGGCAGGCCTCGACCTCCTCCGCATGCTTCTCCAACAGGGCCGTCATGTCAGGCTCGGTCACGAAGTTCAGGCGCACGTCACCGTGCAGGACACGCAGCCCTGGTGTCACCTGCTCCGGCTGACTAGGAGGATCGTCCAGTACGGTTTCCGCGCCAACAACCACACGGTCAGCGGGAATACCGAGTGCCGCCAGAACAGGAACGATGTCCACCGGTGTCGCAGAGAGAAAGGTCACGCGCGGCCCTTCTATCGCCGCGCAGAGGCAAGCCACGAAGGCGCACAGCCCGAACCCGCGGGGATCGATGGCGTGGAACTCGTCGAACACGATGTGGTCGAGGTATTGGGCGAGGTAGCTGGCCCCGAATGGGTCGGATCCGGGGCCGCTGCCGGCGTAACGCAGCAGCATGAGGGCCACCGATTCCGGCGTGGCGACGATGAAGCGGGTTCCGTCGAAGTCTGTGACCTGACGTATCCTGGCGCTCCACGGGCGATAGCTGGGGTCCCGCTGCTTCTGCCGCTGGGTTTCATCCGAGGACCACAAGCCAACGGCATCAGGCCGTGGGGGATCCAGCTGCGCCAGGGCGGCTGCCGCATCCTGTGCCAGATTCTGTGCCAGGCGGCGGGTAGGCACGATGAACAACACCCGCTGTCCGTCGGCTGCCGCGCGGATAAAGGCGTGGCTCTTGCCGGCCCCAGTGGGCGCCGAGAAGACACGCACAGGGGCCGGCTCGGACAGGATCCGCGCCTGCAGCGGCGACAGGCCGTCCGGACCCGAGGGGACGGCGTGGCGCGCGATGACAAGAGATAGATCCGCGGTCACACCATGATTGGCGCGAAGCTACGCCACCTCCCCACCTGTGCGGCGGCCTGCTCGACCGTCATCAGAGGCGTGAGTTGCAGGTCGTGCATCGCAAAGATCGAGACTGAAAGATCACGGTCCTGGCCGAACAGCGCCGCCGTGTGGACGTTCAGATGGACGGATCCGGGCTCAATGGGCTGCAGCCGCAGCAGACCGCCCAGATGACGTCCGGTCCGCACCACGATCTCACGACAGGGATGCCCTTCAGCCTGTGCTGCCAGAGCGAAAGGATCGGCCCCAAACACGGCGCCGTAGTATTCGACGCCCGGGGGCACCTCTTGCACGAAGAAGTAGGTCTTGAGGTTGCCGGTGCCGGTGGCATCCTGCACCGCCTTGGTCAGCCCAGCGTCCTCATCCAGGTTCAATCGTCGCGCCATTGGCGGCAGCAGGCGCGGCTCGGCGGTTCGAAACACCGAAGCCAGGAACGGCAGCGCACTGAGATGGGTGCGGTAGTCCTTGCGCGGGAGCGCCGGGCTCGGGGCCAGACACCCCAGCGCGGCGCCGAGTGCAAAGGAGACTTGCCGGTCCGTTAAGAAATTCGGCTGGGTGGCGGTGCCGCCCGGCACGGCAAGCGAGTGGTAGTGGAACGGGCTGAGCACCGTTGCCCGCACACCCGTCACCGCGACGGCCCGGTCTGGCATCAGCCGGCGTCCGCCAAGGTCGTGGCGGGCTTGCGCTTGCTGCCCTTCTTGGCGCTTTCGCCGCCCATGGCAAACCAGGCGTCAAAGAAGGCCCCCACTGTGCCATGAACGCTGCGATACTGCGTCCGCAGGGCTGCATCATCGGCTTCCACGGCGGCGATGCGCGCGGCGATGAGATCGGCCACAGCACCTGCCGGGATCTGCACCGGGTAAGCAGCGGCGTAGATATCGGCCAGGGCGGCCACGGCACCCGCCGCATCGGCTGGTAGCGGGGACGGCAAGTGACGCACCGCCTCATAGGGGCTGGCCACCGCGCGCTCCATGCGGGCGCCAAAGATGCCCACAACGTGGTTGCGGACGTTCACACCATAGATGGAGGTCTGCCCGCCATAGGCGCCAGCCAGGCCGACGCAGAGCAGCAGGTGCTCCAGCGCCTCGGGCGGTAGGGTGCAACCATTGATCGTCAGAACCTGCAGCAGCAGCGTGCCGGGCGTGACGTAGTGGCGGGAGAACAGGTTGACGGAGTTCTTGCCTTCGGCGGAGTCCCAGAGCGAGCCGTCTTCCGCCGCACGGTTGTGGAAGGTCTCGTCGACACAGCTGCCATAGGGCGCCAGGCTGATCGCATCAGAATACTGTACCCCGGCCTTGACCGGCAGCACATACTTGCCCCGGTTGGCAGAGTCGCCGAACACAACCGTGTTCAGATTATAGCCTTTGGAGATCGGGTCGCTGTCGCCAAAGTCGGTGCGGTTGAGCGCCATCGTTCCGCCCGCGCCAAAGAAGCGCAGCACTTGCAGGCCGCGGCGCTTCTCACCGTACTTGAACTTGTTGGCTACTGCGCGCACCCGCCGCACCTTGTCCACGGTGATGTCGGTGACCTCAGGATCCGTGTTGCGGAAACTGGCCGGCGAGATTACCTCGCGAATAATAGGAATAGTGATCGCGCCAAGGTTCTTCAGGGCCGGCTGCACATAGGCCTTGCCTTCCTTGCTTGCGTGATCGGCCAGCTTGCTGAGACTGCCGAGAAAAGGATGGATGGGTGAGAGGTCGGTCATGCTGAAGGGTTCCGATCAAAAAGGGTGTCAGGCCGCCTGTTCGCTGTCTTCGGTGGCCGGGATACCATTGCGGGCGTAGAGACGACTGGACGCGCTCTGGAAGCCGTGCCGATAGACGGCCAGGGCGACCCGGCGGTCGCGTGAGGACGGCAGCGTCGCATCAAATGCGCCGTACCAGACATCGGTCACGAACACTCGGGCGGCGGCCTCGACAACCGTTTCGAAGGATTGCCCGCCGCGCAGCTCGGCACGGACGCGAAGCCCGCCGCGGGTCATGACCTTCTCAAGTTCTCCGGCAATGCCAGCTACCAGGCTTTCCGTCCCGATCTGCCGCATCCGTTCTAGGGCCTCCACGGTGGTCAGGGCGGTGCGCAGGCCCAGTTCCGCCATGTTGGCGCCGTCGCTGCTGATCGGCTTGCGCTGCACCCGTGCCATTGCTTCGGCGAAGGACAGGATCGCAGTGTCGCTGGGAGAGGACACGGCATGGTTCTCCAGGAGATTGAGGGAAAAGCTCTGGATCTTGCGGAGGGCCAGATCCTGGGAGGATGTGGCGATGCGCCGGTCGGCCCTTGCCAGAGCGTCGCAAGCCGCACCAAATCTTGTGGCTGGCTCGCAAAGACGCAGGGCAAGCTCCAGGCCGAACCCGGTGGCCTCGGCGACTGCTTCCACGCCGCGCAGCAACTGCAAGCAGTGCGGGATTTGCTCCAACCGGAAAGCGTCACCCTCCAGCAAGGAGACCAGCGGCTGCGACAGAGTGTCAAAGACAACGAATTCGGGACGCTCGCGCGGTAGACCCCGAAAGACGTGGACGGGCCGGCCAGTGCGCAGCGCAGCCTCGAACACCATGGCCGTGAAGGCGATCTGACCCGGCTCGGTGCCGCTGCCGATCATGCGGTCCGGCAGTTCCTCAAATCGAGCCACCCGGGTGCGGCGCAAGGCGGCCTCGGCATCGGGGTAGGTCAGCTTGCCCGGCTCGATCTTTGCCCGCAGCAGATCCGCCAGCGCGAACTCGGCTGGATCAGCGTCATTGCCAAACGGCAGCGCGCCAAACAGGCCAGCCGTGGTCGGCGAAGTCACGGTCACCGGCACCCGACGTCCGCCCGCAGACCGGCCGCTCCGCTCGTATTGCAACCGCCGCAACTTGTGCTCCGCCTCGGCGATCGGCGAAACCAGGGTTTCGGAGGCAGAGGAGCGGAAGCTCTCAGGCCGTCCGTCCCGGCCGGAGAAGGCGCTGACATTGACGCCATACAGGCCAGTCTTGCCATCGATCCGGGCGGTGCGAGGCACGGGCGTATTGGTGAAATGGCAGCGGCCTTCTGCGGCCTCATCGGTGGCGATGAATTGGCCTGCCAGCAGCGCGCCATAATGCGCCTCTACGGCGGCACGCAGTCGCACGCCGGCATGGTCAATGGCGGCCGCAAGACCCGGGCGGTCCTCTCGCCCCTCCAGCCAGAGCGCGACCAGGCCGTCAGGGCCGAGCAACTGCTCCATCAACGCGTCATTCTGCTGAGCCGCGGCGGCGGCGTAGGCCGCCAACAGGGCTCGGCGCGTGTCGACCGAAACAGCGTCGAGCCAGTCGGGCCAGGCCGTGAGCGCCCCAGTGTCGTTGAGCAGCGCACGCAGCTCCGCTTCCCGCTGATCCGCGCCAGGGATGTTGAGGCGGGCCGGCGGATCCGTGCAGGACAGGGTGGCACTCACCAGCACGGCGTTGCGGTGCGTCTCGGCGAGGTGATCTTCAAATGTCGCAGTGCCGGTCCAGAGCGGGACTAGCCGTCCGGCATAACTGGCTAAATCCGGGGTCCGCGGCAGGAAATCGACCGGGCGCAACAGCGCGTCAATTTCGGCACCGTGCTCCCGCAAGGCGTCGATTCCCGCCCGCAGCACGCCTTCCCGCTCTCGGGCCTGCATGGCCGCGACACTGGCCCGCAGATCTTCAAGATCGCCTGGGGCGTCCAGCAAATCTACCTTGCCGCGCGCATTGGTCGCGACCCGAATCCGGGCACCTAGATCGCCGGTTACCCGACCCAAGGCCTGCGCGATCAGGGCATCACTGTCGCGACGGGGCAGCACCACCAGCAGGCGCCCATCGTGGTGCAACTCGATGAGTGGCGGAATCCCGTGGTGGTCCAGACAGATGGCGGATAGCCCAGCCTGGAATGCGTCCAGCAGGAACGGCGTATGCGGATCGCGCAGTTCCACCACCCGCCAGCCTTCGCCACCCAGTTGGACCGCGCCGGTATCCAGCCCGCTAAACCCCGCAATCTCGCGCAACGCCCCGTCAACGCCAAAATGCGGCCGTGTCTCCGTGGGTTGGGTCTGCAAAAAAGCACCGTCAACGCGATCCGCCAGGCGCACATACATCCTGTCATGCCAGTGCTCGCGCGGCAGGCGGACGAGGCCCTCGGTACGGGTCACCTCCACGCCGTTGATCAGCTCCAGCATCTGCGTCGCCGAGAGGGGGACACCGTAGCCCTCCAGGAAGGCCGTGATTCCGAAGCGGTCCATCAGCCCGCCGATCGCCGCCGCATCCAAAGCGCCGCCCCGGGTGGCAGAGCGACTGAGATCCAGCATCTTGTCGGAGTCGTGCAGGAAGGCCACCGCAGCGACGGCAGCCAGACGGCGGCGTAACTCCTCCGGAGGCCGAGACCCCCTGCCCGTCAGATCCATCTCGGCGAATTGCAGCGCCCCGCGGACCACGCTGAGCAGATGGTCCAGCAGGGTGACGTTGGTGAAGACGGCATAGGCGCCGTCTGCCCGCCAGCCTCCCTTCCCGGAGATACGCGTCAGGGCCGGGCTGCGCGTGTCCACCCGCTGGCTGGTTTCAAGCTGGCGCCGCTGCCCCTCATCGAGCGGCCTGCTCCCGCGGGTGCGCTCGGCATCAGAGAAGACGCGATCCTGCACCACTGCCTGCAGGAAGTGCAGGCAAACCTCGTACGCTACACCCATGGTGCTGTCCTCAAGCCAAGGCCACAGGGCAGCCAAATCCGTAGCGGGTCTTCTCGCCAAGACCGGCCAGATAGGCGTCGCGCAGGTCAGCGGGCTTGCCGCAGAGGGTCAGCACCGCCGACAAGGCAGGCAGGATCAGATCGCGCGTACCGGAGCGGCGAACGCGCACCAGCATGGGCGCGGCCCCCTCGGTCACGGCGGACAGGCGGTCCTGCTCGACCTGCAGTGTGACCGGCCGCCGCAGCCGGCGGGAGAGCCCGGCCGAGAAGGCGGCGGACAGGTCCAGCCCTGCCAGGGATCGGACGTAGGCCTTCTTGGTGCCGCGTTCGGAAACCAGGAACGGGCTGGCAAAGCCGATCGCCAGCCGCTCCTGGTCCGGATGCAGGGGGACAGGCACAGGGCGGCAGGTCGCGCCCGTCAGGTCGAGCACATCGCCGTTGCTGGAGCGGACGCAGGCATCGGCACCGGTGATGCGGAGCATGGCAGCCCCAAGCGCCGGATCCGGGGTCGACAAGGTGACGCTATTCACCCGGACACGGCCGCCGGCGAAAGAGCGACCAGAAATGCCGAAGGTCCAGGGAGCGGCGGTAGCGCCAATCACCTGCTGCTCCTCCACGCCTGCCCGCCGCAGAGCCGTGACCAGGGCAGCATGCATAGTGTCGAGGTAGCGGAACTGGACAGGACGCGGCAGGTCCAGGGTCACGCGCGGCATGGCTAGTCTCCGGCTGATGTTGCGATAACGCATCGGCCTTGCTAACTTGCCTAATCATCAATAAGCTGAACAGCAGAAAAATTTGCGGGGGTTGAGGGAATGTTTAGATCACGCCCTGATCTGGCCTGCGAGTTCATTGCCCACTGGCTGGGAGGCGTGACCCAGAGAGAACTCGGACACCTGCTTGGCTATACGCAGCGGCGGCTGACCGACCTGCTACGCGACTGCTTTGAATGCCGTGGAGGCTCCACGGTGCGCTACGACGCGGCTAGCAAACGAATGCACAGCGTAGTGGCCTCGGCTAAACTCTACGGCCCCAAGACTGCCTCTGAAGCGGTTACTATCCTGCAGGCTGCCCAGCTCTGGAACGACCAGGCCATTCCTGGTCTGGCCTGTCCGGTGGTCGACACCCGGGCTTATCGCCGCGAACCTGCATCGGACATCTTTCGCATGTTGCTCGGCGCCTGCGCGCGTCGGCAGGTGGTCGATATCGTCTACTTGGCCAAAACACGGCAGTTGGCTGTCTCCTTCAGCCCGCATGCCCTGGTGGTCGGGCCGCACCGAGCGCACTTCCGCGGCTACTCGATGTTCGAACTCGAAGGGGAAAGCCACTGGTGGGATCTGGTGCCCTCGCGGGTCGTCAGCGCCGCAGTGCGGCCGCGGCTGGGCTATGTCGGTGCCCAGAACGATGTCGAGTGGCACACTGACACCAAGCTATGCCTCCGGCTCCGGGCAGATCTTCCAGAGGCCCTGCGTCAGGCCATCCGGCACGACAACGGCATGGATGGCGACCTGCTCACGATCGAGCCGATCCGGCAGGCTTTGCGCCGCTATGTGCTCGCCGACTACATGGAACGTCGGTATGAGCGGATGAAAGAGTCTGTCTGGGAGATCGTGTCAGAACAGCGGGTATGACAAGGCATTGAGCCGCGGGCGGAGGAGCCACGAGATGCAGCGGAGCACAGCGACCGCTACTTCCGCCACTTGCGGATGGTCTCAGCGCTGACCCCGTAGCGCTGGGCCAGCGCGGCAGGCGCTCGAATCGGCGCCGGTACTCTACGATCGCCAGGCCACCGGATTCCAACAACGTTCCGCAACCAGACAGCTAAGGCTGAGGGTGGCCTACTTCAGCCGTGCCCGCGCGTAGGCGAGTCCCACGAGACCCAGTCCGAACAGGGCCATACTGGCAGGCTCGGGGACAGGCGTAGGATTGCCCCCAGGGAGGCCAGGCCGGCGGACGAGGTTGTTGTGGCCGCTAAACAAACAGGGGGAGGAGGAACAGCCGTATGTGGCGTCATCGTCTGAGCTAAAGCGGCCGATGAAGTCCGCGCCGGTGAAATATGCTTCAATCATGTAGTCGCTGTCGGAGATCCGCATAATCCCATTTATTCCCATGCCCGCGCCACCGTTGATGAGAATCTGAAACTGCGGGGAGGCCGTGGCGTCTGAAGCCGAGCGCACCATAGATGACAGATCCCATGCATCCATCAGCTGCCCGCCGGAATAAATGTAGACAGAGAAATCAAGAACTTTATCGAGAGTGATAGTCGCCGGCTGGCCATTTTCATTGCTGATGGCTAGGCCGAACATGCGGTCCCATGCAGCGTCCGTAAGGGTTAAACTCGCATTCATATGGAATTTTCTAGTGTCTAGGTCGCGTATGCCTTCGTAGAACCACTGGTGCGACGAGCTGTACTGATCAAAGCTGTAAATCAGAGCGGCTTTTGCTGACGCTGCCCCGCCAAAAAGCCCTACTACCAGAGACGCTACTGCTAGAAGGTGTCTCAATTTCGTATCCCTCTTCCCATATGAGCTCTACTGGAAGAGCAAAATACGTGCCGCATGGCAAACAAATGAATTTGCTCCGATTCCTCGCGCACGAAGACTGACTAGTAAAGAAAGGTGACAGCTCCACGCCGAGCGAGTAGCAGCGCCGGATACAGGAGAGGTGAGAGACTGATAATCCTCAGTTATCAGATCCACTGTCATGGAACGGCTGGATTGCCGCCCTGTCGGCTAGGAACGCCCCTCCTGTCAGACCAACTCGGCCCGCAGGTTCTGATGCCGGGGCACCTCAAGCTCACAATGCTGCACTGCACAATAATGGCTACTCTATGGCCGGCAGCGGAGGTAGTTATTGGGCCAATATCGGGAGGAGACCGACTGATGGTCGACGCCACCATGGACGTCAAAACGCAAGCCCCGGAAGACGCCGCACGCAGCGTGCGGGTCGAGGTAAGGGAACCCGATGGGGCGCCCAACTGGACGATGAGCTACGAGAAGCTCTCCGGCTTCCTTCAGAGCTAACGAAAGGCCGCAGGCAAACCCCCTGCGGCCTTTCTCTATTCCGGACAGCATCTACCTGGGTCACCACGAGGCATGGTTCCCAGAGCTTCCGCCACAGCGGCGGCGTCTCCCTCTCCCATGATCTTGGACAGGTAGGCAGCCTCAGCCGCGGGATTATTCAGCAGCTCGGCCGCATCAAAAGCGAACGTCTCGGTCGCCATGCAGGCCTCTGGTGCCGCGATAATCCCTCGCGGGTTACGCCATCTCAGCCGAGTTCTTCCTTAGCTGCGTGACGCATCATCAGCGCGGCCTGCGCTGTGATGAGCTGAGCCCCGGTTGGATCTCCTGCCGGGGCTTTTTTTTTATGACTGCAGGCCTGACCGGCAGTATGCGCGCCGTCATGATCTCGCGAAGCGCTTCACGGATCGCGAAGGCCTCATCGAAGCGCAGAGCATTGGCCAGTGCCTGCACCAGATCGAACGGACGCCGCCGGACCAGACCGTCGACAGGCACACTTGCCTACTTGGCATGCCAGCTCAAGCTTGCTTCCGTGCTACCCTACGGTTCTCGGTCAATCCTCTTCGGGTGATGTCCTGCGCTGGCAGGTGGCTTGAGACCCCAGGCACAGCTTCAAGCGTGCCGTCGATAGGATAAGCCAACATGAGCAATGCGGCATTCAAGATCGGCCAGGTCGTGGCTTTCGGCCGCGGGGCGGGGGATGGTCACATCCGCGGCAACGCATTTACCGTCACCCGGGTCATGCCGCTGGAGAGCGGCTTCCGCTCCTACCGGGTTCGGGGCCAGGACGGTATGGAGCGCGCCTTCCAGGAGAGCCAGTTGCGACCGGGGGCTGTGGCCTCGCAGACTGGGCAGAAAGTCGAAGTTTGGCCGACCTGAGCAGACCTGGAAAGCCTGCGCCGGCAGGCTTCTCCTTCAGTCTCCGGTGACACGCCAGACGATGTCACCGACATCATCGGCCATCAGCAGCGCGCCATCCGGGCCTATGTGAACACCGACAGGCCGCCCATAAGACTCCTTCTCATCCGGCGACAGGAAGCCTGAGAGGATGTCGCGCGGTGGTCCGTCCGGATGTCCGTTGGCAAAGGGAATGAAGACCAGCTTATAGCCGCTGAGGATGCTGCGGTTCCACGAGCCGTGCTGCCCGATCGCCATCCCTTCGGGGAAGCCGGGCAGCGTGCCGGCTGGCAGCCAGCACAGGCCTAACGAGGCGGTGTGACCGCCCAGCGCATAATCCGGGGTGATGGCGCTGGCGACCTGAGCCGCATCCTGCGGCACCCGATGGTCGATGACACGGTCCCAGTAGCAGTAAGGCCAGCCGTAGAAGCCGCCATCCCGCACCGAGGTCAGGTAATCCGGCGGCGTCTCGTCTCCCAGTCCGTCACGTTCGTTGACCACGGTCCAGAGTGCGCCCTTGTGAGGCTCCCAGGCCATGCCCACCGCATTGCGCAGGCCGGTCGCAAAAATACGGCGATGCCCGGTGGCCAGATCGACCTCATGGATGGCAGCCCGGCCTTCCTCCTCCTCCAGGCCGTTGTCGGCGATGTTGGTCATCGAGCCGACACCGACATAGAGCTTCGTCTGGTCGGGACTGATCAGCAGGCTGCGGGTCCAGTGGCCGCCTGGCTTGAAGTCGCAGATCTGGCGCCCCGGCGCCTGGATGCTGGTGGCGCCAGTCTCATAGGGAAAGGCAACCAAGCCATCGGTATTGCCGACATAGAAGGTGTTGCCGACCAGGGCCATGCCGAAGGGTTGGTTGAGGTTCTCCAGGAAGGTCTCGCGGATCTCGGCCACGCCGTCGCCATCGGCATCCCGCAGCAAGGTGATGCGATTGGCACTGACGCCCATGGCGGCAGCACGCTTCATGGTGCTGATCTGGGCATAGTCCCAGATGGACCTGGCCGGCCGGGCCACACTGCTGGACTCGGCGACCAGGACATCGCCGTTGGGCAGGACGCAGAGCCAGCGCGGATGGTCCAACCCGGTAGCGAAGGCATTCACCCTGAGCCCCGGTGCTGCGATCGGCACCCGGCCGTCGTGCCACCCCTTGGCGGTCGGCATCTTGAGGGTGGGGATGGCGCCTTGTGGCTTCGCTGCCGGAATGGCCGGCGTCTTGCCCCAGGCCGGTATAGGTGTGCCATCGGTCATGCGCCGTATGGCCACTGTCCCGCTGCCGACCAGCGCCACGAGTTGTGCGAAGAGACCCGAAACGCTCAACAGGCTGCTCCTTGCTCGGACGTCAAGGTCAGCAGACCAGCCAGGATCCTGCAGATCAAGGCATCTCCTGAGATGCTGAGCACCTGGCGTCAGAGCAGGACGCCAGTGCTCGCGCGATACGGAGGTGATGAACCGCTTTGAAGCTTCAGGGCATGAGCGGTGCCCCTGCCCTGCACAGCCTGTCCACCCGGTGATCCACAGCTCTGTCCCCGCAATCTGGGGACAAGTCCTTGGCCAGGCGGGCAGCAGGCTGTCAGCGCAGCGCCAGATCCTCCAGGTCGTCGTCGAGCGGATAGAAGCGGCTGGCCACCGCCTGCAGCTCACGGCTGGCATGCGCCCAGTAGAGCAGTGTCACCTCGAAGCCGTCCTGCACCAGTTGTCGCACCATCGGCTCGTAGTCGCCGTCGCCGGCCACCAGGGTGATGCGCTCCCTGCCCGGCTGCGCCAGTCGTGCAGCGCGGCCTATCGGGAGGAGCCGGCGTGGCGGAGGATCGATCTGCAGGAGGGGA
>NZ_CP061099.1 GCF_017654485.1 Roseomonas marmotae
AGGATTGCCCGCCTGTTCCAGGCGCCTTCCGCCATGATGTTAACACGGTAACTGGCTAACAAGATAACGAGCTGCACGGATCGTTTGACTGATGGGGGGTGTGTGGGTAATCCCGTTCCCTATCCAGGGGATGGGGATAGCAGCATGAAGGTCTTGGTGACAGCCAGCCGAAAGGGTGGCTCAGGAAAAACCGTGGTGACCCGTCACCTTGCGGTCGCCGCGCTTCGCAGCGGCATCGGCCGGGTGGCTATCGTAGACCTGGATCCCATGCACGGGCTTTCCCGCTGGTGGCAGCGCCGTCCCGAGGATGGCCTCGAACTGGTGCAGCTCGCGCCCGAGGGGATGCCCTCCTCTACTCACGAGGACCGCGCCGCCGCGGCGCTGGCGGCCGCTCAGCAGCTCGATGGTGCCATCCCTGCTCTCCGCGCCCAGGGTTACGGTCTCCTCCTGATCGACACCCCGCCCGCCGCGGATGAGATCGTCCGGCTCGCGGTCCGGGCGGCCGACTTGGTGCTGGTGCCGGTGCGTCCGTCGCCGGATGACCTCGATGCCGTGGGGGAGACGGCCGACCTAGTTGCGGGCCTCGACCGACCGATGGTCTTCATCATCAACAGCGCCACGAAGCGCGCCCGCCTAACGGGTGATGCCGCCGTGGCGTTGTCTCAGCATGGAACGGTGGCGCCTTCTACGCTGCACCGATCCGATGCCTATGCCGCCTCGGCGCTGGATGGCCTGACGGTTCAGGAGTCCGACCCACGCGGCGCTCCTGCAGCAGAGGTTTCTGCCCTCTGGGGATATGTCACCAAGCGGGCCGGCCTGCTAACTAGTGAGCCAGCTAACAAGATAACAAAGCAGCCAGTCCTTCGAGTGGTTAGTGGACGAAAGGGAAAATGAGGTAAATGACGAAACAACCGACGCGCTTGTCGTCCTTCTCGATCCCTCGCGAGCCTGCCAACCTGCAGGAAGCCCCGGCTGCTGAGGCCCCTGTTGTCCAGCCGGCTCCGGCACCAGTTCCTCCGCCAACCCCTGCGCGAGTTCCGCCGCGTGAAGTGCCGCCGGTGCTCTTCCAGGCGGAGCCGGTCGAGGTCATCACTCCGGCCGTTCGGCACCGGAAGCCGAAGGAGGCGGACATCCCCCGCACCCAAGTAGGCGCTCGGATCCCCGCACCCCTGGCTGACCGGCTCGCGGACTATTGCCACTACGAGCGGGCAAGGCAGCAGGATGTGGTCGCGGAA
The DNA here is from genome assembly GCF_017654485.1 of Roseomonas marmotae. Lineage (NCBI taxonomy): Bacteria > Pseudomonadati > Pseudomonadota > Alphaproteobacteria > Acetobacterales > Roseomonadaceae > Roseomonas > Roseomonas marmotae. Next base: position 1,236 of record NZ_CP061099.1, read on the forward strand.
GCGATCTTGGAATTCCTGACCAAGAAGGGCTTCTGAGCCGGGGTAGGACGGCTGGGGACTCTGGTGATGCCCGAGTCGTCTCATCGGAATCCCTGTCCCAGGTTGCGGGTATCCACACCAAGGTGGGGGCTTTAGTGAGCGGCGTGGGGACTATAGTGATAATCCCAGACAGAAAAGCTTGGACCTTTCCGGGTTATCCTGGGGACTTTAGTGAGCAAACTAATAATAGAATCTAATATTCTTCCTAGTAGTGCCTCACTAAAGTCCCCAGTTGGCGGAACCACCATTTCGAGGCAGGTTACAGGCATTGAGAGGCGTGTGATGGCGCGGGTTCACCAGCTGCTGACGGAGCATGGAAAGCAGGCCGCGATCGAAGCGGGTGCTGAATCTCGCGATGTGATCGAAACTGCGGCGCGCTACCTGTCCGAAGAGGACAACGCCCTCGCATTTGCCTTCAGCGGCTGGGCGCAATGTGCGCTTCCTCATCGCCGTGTGCCCGCTGGTGAAGTCTGGGAAGTGGCATCCGACCGGATGCGGTTGGTTGTCGAGCCAGGCCGCCGCCCATCAGGTACTGATGGATCTGGCCCCCTAGAGCATGTTGGCGTTCCATTTGGGAGCTACGCTCGACTGATCCTCTTGTACTTGCAAACCGAGGCACTGAAGACGGGAAGCCCTGAGGTCGAACTCGGTCGGTCCTGGCGCGAGTGGATGTCCAGGATCGGCGTGCCGTGGGGTGGCAAGTCAGGCCGTGGGGTGCGCGAGCAAGCGGAACTGCTCAGCCGGTGCCGCCTGACGTTTCACCTAGTTGGACAGGGGCGGGCAGGGCTGGTCAACCAGCAGATCGTCGACCGCGCTTTATTCCTCGACACGCCGGACGGCGATCGCCAGGGCCGCCTCTCTCTAGAAACGGCTCGCCTCTCCGGACCATTTTTCGAGCAACTCCAGCGCCACCCAATCCCGCTAGAAGAGGGCGCGATAAAAGCCCTGTCCAACAATTCTGCGGCCTTGGATTGCTACGTCTGGCTAGCATACCGCCTGCATTCCCTGGAACGGCCGCGGCTGGTCACCTGGAGCGCCTTGAAGGCCCAGCACGGCCAAGGGTTCGCGAAGCTCTATCACTTCAAGTCAAAGTTCCCGGCCATCCTCAGCATGGCGACGGCCGTCTACCCCGATGCGGATATCGAGGTCACCGAAGAGGGTGTCATCCTGAAGCCTTCCAAACCGCCGGTGAAACCGCGCCTGACTTCTTCGAGGTAGAACGGCGCTCACCAAAGTCCCCGCGCGGGTTACCGATACCTGAACCAGATGACGTCCGCCTTGCGTTCACAGCTGCCGCATCTGTAATGGACCAGATTTCCCATAAGCTCATAAAGCCGGGCATCACCAGACAGCTGCAGCCGGGCCAGGACGCCTACCGCTCCCGGACATGATGCCCAACATACAGTGGATCTCCAGGGTGTGGTCATTCTTGTACCAGATGGGATCGACAGGTTCCCGAGAGCCAGCGGCCGGTTATGGTGACCTCATGTCCGACCAAGCCTTCAAGCTCAAACTTTACAGCCCAGTCTCCGATACGTCCTATGGAAGCCAGATCCGCAGAGGGTGAGCGTCACCAGGTTTGATCCCTGCTTTGAGCATTTCTGCTCGGTCTGTGGGCGGGCGTCACATTTGGCTTCGGCGGCTCCTTCATGAAAGGCTAGGCAGGTATCTGGGTATACTCGCCTTACCGGGCCGAGGTGGAGAAACGCTGGCAGCGAGGCTGAGGCCTCCCTTCGCCATGGTCCAATTGTAGCAAAAAGCCCCCTCCCAAAGTTCAGCACGATAACGATCTATTATCGTGCGAGGAGCAGAGATGCCGCCCAGTGCCACAGTTTGGCGGCCTTCCCAGACCTGGCCCGGCGGCGCCTGCCCGTCTCCGACCCGCAGCGGACCTTAGGTCTTTGCTCAAGGGGCTGCTAATCTATCCCGGAAGAGGAAAGACATGCGCCGCTTTCAACCCGCTTCGCTTCTGGTGCTCCTAGCCTTGGCGCTCCCGGCCCCATTTGCTCAGGCAATTCCGCCCGCCCAGACTTCCACGATGTTTTTCGAGCAGAATTCCTATGCCGTGACCGACAGTGTCCGTAGGGCAGTGCAGGAAGCAGCTGACGGTTGGGTCGGGAGAGATGTGAGGGCGGGATCTCCCGTATGCGTCTGGGGGCACGCGGCGCGTAGCGAAACCGATGGAGACTGGCTAAGCCTGCAACGTGCGAAGGTTGTAGAGCAGGAACTCATCTCGGCAGGCTTTCCAGCAGCCTCAATCGGACACCTCGAAGTACCCGTCGCTGCGCAGGTTTCGTGAACAGAGTTGTCGCCTCAGGTCATAACGCGCCTCTGCTGACACGGCTGGGTCACCGGCTTTGGGCGGCGGGTGCCGCTCTTCGTGGGCGCGGTGGGGTTATGCGGGCGCAGTTCGGGTGCTGAGCCAAGCCAGGCGGCTGAAGTTGTAGACGAGATTGGCCATGCCAATCTTCACCTTGGCTCGGGCGATGCCGACGGTGCGCACGAACAGCGCCATGCGGTGTTTCTGCGCGGCAAAGACATGCTCGATGCCGGAGCGGATGCGGGCGCGTGAGGCATTGGCTTTCGCCTGCTGCTCGGAGAGCCCACGCCGCGGCGCCCTGCGCAACTGGATGCGCTCGCTCAGACCGCGGCGTTCCAGCACCTCCAGGTTACGCTTGGTGCGGTAGGCGGTATCCGCCCAGACGCGGCTGGCGGTGTTCTCGGGATCGAGCAGAGCTGGAAAGCTGCGGCTGTCATGCTGGGCGGCATCGGTGACCGTCCAACGGCGGATCAGCCCATATCGCCGGTCGATGCCGATGTGGCTTTTATAGCCAAAGACGGGTACCGCGATCTGGATGGCCTGGCGCTGCGTGCCCTCTGATTTGGGCTTGGTCCTGCCGCGCTTGAGTGTCCAGCGGGCATCTTGATCCTTCTGCGCCCGCTTGGGCTTGGACCAGTCTGCGGGCGTGCCGCCCTCCCGGATGATAGCTTTCTCCTCGGTGGTGAGCTTCTGGCGTGGCGCGGCAATCAGGGTGGCATCGATGATCTGTCCGCCCATGGCGAGAAAGCCCTTGGCCGCCAGCACCTCATCAAAGCGGCGGAACAGCCCCTCCATGGCACCGGCCTGCTTGAGCTGTTCGCGATAGAGCCAGATCGTCTTGGCATCCGGCACCGCCTGGTGCAGGGCAAGGCCCACGAAGCGCATGAACGATAGCCGGTCGCGCAATTGGAATTCCGCCTGCTCGTCGGACAGGCTGTAGAGCGCCTGGAGCACCAGGATGCGGAACATCAGCACCCCGTCATAGGGTGGACGGCCGCCACGGCTGCGGTCCGACCGCGCCAGCGCCGCCTTCAACACGGGCCGAAAGATCTCGAAGTCGACCACGGCCGAGAGGCGCTCTAAAGGATCGCCCGCCGCGGAGAGGACCGCATACCGCTCATCGACATCGAAGAAGCCAGGCTGACCCACCATCGCCAACGCCTCCACTGACCAGAGCCAGTGAATCAGTTCGGCGCAGCAAGCGCGAGGTTTTTAGAGGTGTCCAGGTGACGCCGGATCCACAGCCCATCTCCCGTGGCAGCCTCTCCCACGGGATGCCGGAGCGCAGCACAAAGAGGATGCCGATCAAGGCAGCACGGGGCGGTATAACCGGCCGTCCATCCTTCGGCTTGGGCCGTTCGGGCGGCAACAGCGGCTCGATCACCGACCAGAGTTCATCTAGGATCAGGGGCTTCGCCATGATCCTCAGATCGGTGCGACCCTGCCGTCCGTCCAGGTTTTGAAAGGCGCTGTTAGTCATGGCGGGCTGCCGGTCACTCCGGCCAGGCCGCCCAGCTTTCTTTCGCGCACCCTCGCCTGTCCCGGCTTGCGGGCAAGGTCACGGCCGATCCGGATCGGCCGCCAATCCGGTGCTTGGGCTCCGTGTCGTCTGCTGCGCGACGCCGGCCAGAGCCAGGGTACGCTCCAGCATCTGTGCATAGATGGGGCGCCCTCCCAGCCACTGGGCGACCAGGCTCGCGGTCAGACAAGCGGCCAGTGTCGGCAGGGTGAGATCATAGGAAGCGGTGAGTTCCATCACCAGCACCACGCCCACCGCCGGCGCGCGCACGGATGCGGTGAACAGCGCGGCCATGGCCACGATCCCGAAGGAGACGGGTGTCAGGCTCATGCCGGAGAATGCCTCCGGCAGCGCCACCTGCACGATCTGGCCAAAGGCCAGCCCCAGGCAGGCGGCCAGGGAGAGGATGGGCGCGAAAATGCCACCGGGCGTGCCGGTGGAATAGCTGCTGACCGCCGTGATGAAACGGACCGCCGCCAGCATCAGCAGCACGGCTATGCCCGGGGTGGCAAGGGCTATCTCTGTGATGACCCGCTCGCCGCCGGTGACGGTGCGTGGCGCGACAACAAGCAGGGCACCCACAACCAGGCCAACAACAGCAGGCCAGACGTAGGGCGCCCGCTTCTGCCACGCGGCTGCGACATCCAGCATCTTCATGATGCTGGCATTGAACAGAACGCCCACGACGCCCAGCAGGGCCCCCAGCAGTCCGAACAGAGGCAGGGAGGAGAGCGCCGCCATCCCAGCAGCCAGCGGCAGGTCCGGGCGCACGCCGGAGATCAGCTCGGTCACCGCCGTTCCGGTGACCGCGGCGGCGAAGACCCCCATGTAGGTCCGGAACGTGTAGGGAAACTGCTTCCGGGTTTCCTCGATGACGAACAGCACCGCGGCCATCGGCGCATTGAAGGCGCAGGCGAGGCCCGCCCCGGCGCCCGCCGCCAGCAGCGCCTGCCGATCCACGCCCTTCACGCCGAAGATGCTGGTGGCGACAAGCGCCGCCGAGCCGCCCATGTGGATGGTGGGCCCCTCACGGCCCAGCACCAGCCCGGATCCGATCGCCAGGACGCCGGCGACAAACTTCACCGGCAGGACGCGTTGCCAGCGGACATGCCTGATACCCTCGATCGCCCCCTCGATTTCGGGAACACCGCTGCCACCGGCTTCGGGGGCGAAGCGGCGGGTGATGAACACGGCGAACACGGTGGCCACCATGGTGACCAGGGCGCACGCGCCGATCAGCCTCCAGCCTTCGATATGGCGCGCAAGCCACTGCGGCCAATCGATGATGTTATCGATCAAGAGGTGGAACAATCCGCCGAACACGCCGGTCAGGCCACCGGCAACAAGGGCGACGGCGACGAAGCGCGCCTGCCGCAAGGGGGTATCAGGCTGGCCAGCGAGGTCCATAGGCCCTCTCCTTCTTGATGCAGCCCAGATGCCCGACCAGCGGGACTCGCAAACAGGCGCACCAAAGCCCTCAGCAGATGCGCTCCTCGGCGAGTGTAGTGGACCCCGTCGCCGGCCTGCCATGATTATAAGGTCGCCTGGATGCCCTGATGCTATCGGCACCTGAGGCCAGGCAGGCGGCACCGGACCCGCGACCGCCGCCGGCTTCAGCGGCGGCTTCTACCTCACCGCCGCGTTCAGCCGGCCGTCCAACGCGCCTTACAGCGCCTTTCAAAACCTCTCCTGAAGTGCGTTGAGGCAGATGAGGGAGAAGGCGAGCGCGGTGAGGGCATGGTGGATGTCGAGCCTGCGCTCGTAGCGGATGGCCAGGCGGCGGAAGCGGTTGATCCATGCGAATGTGCGCTCGATGACCTATCTGTGCTTGCCCAGCCTCTGGCTGCTCTCGATGCCGCGGCGTGCGATCCGGTGTTTGATCCCGCGCCGAAGGCAGGCGCGACGGCAGCGGCGGTGGTCATAGGCCTTATCGGCGTGCAACTTGTCCGGCCTGCGTCGGGGGCGCCCGGGTTTTCCTGCAACAGGAGGCACGGCATCAAGCAGGTCCTCGAAAGGCTTGCTGTCGTGGGTGTTGGCGCCGGTCAGCAGGAAGGCGAGCGGGATGCCGCGCCGGTCAGTGACGAAGTGCCGCTTGGTGCCTGCCTTGCCGCGGTCCGTCGGGTTCGCCCCGGTTCCGGCGCCCCCCTTTTCGCCGCAATGGACGCGCTGTCGACGCAGGCACGGGTCCAATCGATGCGGCCGGCCTGGCGCAGGCGCCGCAGCAACTCCCGGTGCAACCGGTCCCACACACCAGTTTGCTGCCAGTCCCGCAGCCGCCGCCAGCAGGTGACGCCGGATCCACAGCCCATCTCCCGTGGCAGCCTCTCCCACGGGATGCCGGAGCGCAGCACAAAGAGGATGCCGATCAAGGCAGCACGGGGCGGTATAACCGGCCGTCCATCCTTCGGCTTGGGCCGTTCGGGCGGCAACAGCGGCTCGATCACCGACCAGAGTTCATCTAGGATCAGGGGCTTCGCCATGATCCTCAGATCGGTGCGACCCTGCCGTCCGTCCAGGTTTTGAAAGGCGCTGTTAGCGTCGCCCTTACGAGCGTCACTAAGGTCAGCGACCATCAACCCTCACAAGGCGGCCGTCACCGGACGAGTACGATGATCTCGGCCGGGAATCGATATCCGGCGAAGCTGGGGCAGGCAGGTGCGGTCATCCCACCCGACTACCCGGAGGTGGAACGCTCGGGCAAGCTGACGGCCGGCCAACCTGACGGTGCCTCAGGGTCTGGTCGGAAGTCAGCAGGATCGCCGAGCCAGCCTGATCGCCCTTGATCCCGCTGCCGATCTGTCAGCTCCGTCGCGCCAAGGTCAGCAAGTTGACGGTGCCCCGCCGACAACCCGATGCTGCTTCTTGGGCTCGTCATCGGACATCGCCCACTTCCGACATGGCCACCCTGATGCCACACGCTGTGGTTACGTGGCGGCCTCGACGGACACGACCTTCCTCTTCCACTCCGCCAGCGCCCAATGTCTATTGGATCGATCTGACCGAGATCAGTTTCGGCCGACGCCGCCGTACTGATCAGACGTAGAGACGCCGCAAAAGATCAATGCCCACGACAATGAGCAGAATCGCGTAGATGAGCTGCAATGTCTGCTCGTTCATCTTGTGGCTGACTCTCACGCCGATCGGCGCGGCAATCATGACTATCGGCATCATCACGAGGAAAATGACAATGTCGACATAGCCGAGCGAGTAAGACGGCAGATCCTTGGCGTTCCAGCCGCCGATGATAGATCCGATTGCGCCCACCGTGCCAGTGATCAGACCGGTCGCGGCCGAAATCGCCATCGCACGTTCCAGATGCATGTTGAAGGCCGAGAGGATCGGTGTTGTTAGTGTGCCGCCGCTGGTGCCGGTCATCGCAGCGATGAAGCCGACAACCGAGGAGATACCAACCATCTTTGCACCCTTCGGCGGCTCCTGACCGAAGGAAAAGCGCCCACGACTGAACGCAATGTAGAAACCTACTAGAATGATATATGTCGAGAACAGAGCTTGCAAAATTTCGGTCGAGCCGAATGGCAGCAGGATCGATCCGATGGCAACGCCGATAAGAAGGCCGATGGACCAGGTCTTGAATAACCCCAAATCGAGATCGCCGAGCTTGTAGTGCTTGCGGCTCGAAGCGATTGCGCTCGGTATGACGAGTGCCATTGAGGTCGCGGTTGCTACATGCATTATCACCGGATGGGCGAGGCCGAGCCAGGGGAACAGATAGATGAAGATCGGCATGCGGATGGTGCCTCCACCGATACCGAACAGGCCCGCGACGAAGCCGGATACCAGACCAACCACTGCGAAAATGATGATGCGTAGCAGGAGGTCATCCATGGCGTGGTGTGCCTCTCCTCTTGACCGAGGGCGCGGTGGTGCGTGGTGATCGGCTGCCTTGAGCGGCGTTCGAGCCCAAGAGGTAACCGGCCCGCAACCACCCTGAGCTACCGGTGATTTCCAGGTGGGGCGACAACTATAATGAGCGTCGCTCGCCAATTCACGCGTACAGCTTATGCCGCCAATCTCACGGCAACGGCTGCCCGATTACGAAACCCTGACCGATCTCCGCCGATCGCCCGTTGCTCACCCGGTCTGCGCCAAGCTCTGCTGAGATGCAGTTGCATGACGGACCCGGTCAAAGCACGGAACGCGCATGCGCCATCGACTTACTGGTCTCTGAAGCATGCAATGTGGAACGAACGGCGCGCAGGCTTGCCGCTCACGTCATATGTGTGCACCTGCATCTGGCTCGGGTCTCGAGTCAGCCCCACTGTAATAAAGCCAGGCTGGACATCCTCTTCCATAGCGCTGCCGATCGTGCCGGCAAAATTCGTCTTGGCGTCGCCCTGGAGCGGGATTTTCCAAGTGATCAGATATTCATTTTCTCCCTTCATTTCGCATTTGTCGATCATATAGCCACGGGCGATCGTGCCATCCGATTTGATGACGCACGCCAACCGGTTTTCGAACTTTGTCATGGCTTTTCACCTGTTGTCTGAAGGTTCAGAAAGGGAGGCGGGATCTCCTGCCTCGGTGATCGCGCGCCGGACATCCCGGCTTGTAAGATGGAAGTTCTGTTCCATCGCTAGGTTGGCGGTTCGGATCTTTGCCCGGGACGCTCGCTCAAAGGCCTCCCTATGGACCCGAAAATAGACCTCGCATCCTTCCTGACTCACGTCCCCGCTTATGGAACGGAAGGCTAGGCGGTGGATGAAACAGGAGCCCTCATGCCCGTTTGGCCTGAACACCAGAGCTTCAATGTCATGCCGCCATGTCAGGTCATCGGCCGCCATGCCTCGTCCTTTCCAGGAGGGAAACTCTCATGATTCAGCCCATCGTCTCGCAGTGCGCTGCGAAATACCTCCATCCGTCCCACACCACGTCCACTAGCGGCGCCTGGTCCGAAACAGCACAGCGCTTAGACGGACGCTGTACAAAGCCCGGTAGGCAAATGCCGGCGCAAACATGCCTGCCTTATTCAGTCGCTCGCACGCGCGAGCGTGCAAAGCCAGCAACGCCGCCGAGAACGACCCAGAAAACGAAGCTGGTCACGGAGGCCATCACGACGAAAGCTTGTGCCAATGAGTGGGGAACCGGAGACTCGAAGCTTTCGGGCTGAGGAGCGCCCACAAGGTGCGGGGCGATGAGGAGTGAGACCGCCAGAATGGCAAGCGGCAATGACCGTTTGAAGACTAGTAGAGCAAGGCCGATGCCGGTGGCCAAAGCCGTTGCGCTCCACCAGATCTGGCGTTGGACCAAATCCGCAGCAGGCATAGCCGGGAGCTCGGGCGGTAGGCCAAGGCCCGGTGCAAGCGTGAAAACAGTGAAGCCTGCCAGGCCCCAGAAAACGCCCTGACGCCAGCCGGTCATGCCCCCCGTCAGTTCCGATGCGGCCACGAGAAGCAGCGCGAATCCGATAGCCGTCACAATGTTGGCGAGAGCCGTAAAGACGGAGCGCTCGAGGCCATCCCTGGGGGCCCAACCCGCTTCCTCGTGATCGTGAGAGTGGGACGAGTCTGCTGCATCCGACGCGATGGCATTGTCCTGAGAAGCGTGATCATGAGCCGGCCCCGCGGCCTCGAACGTTTCCGCCCTCAGGATCAAGGGAACGGTGCCGGCATATTGCATGGCGGTCATCGCGAGGCCCGCCACGAATCCTGCGAGCGCGGCGATGAAGACGATGTTACGGAGGATTGCCATCGTGCAAAATCCTCAGTGGCAGGGGAAGCCGAGCGAGTGGCGCACATCATGCGCCGCGTTGTGGATCGCTTCGATATGCGAGAGGCCGGCGCCACCAATGACGAAAAGGCCAAGAAAGGCGGCGCAAACCACCTGGATGAACCATGAAGATGTGGGCGACGACAGGGCCGCCGACTGGACTGGCAGATGAGTCTGATGAGTGTGCATGATTTATCCTTTATTTATCCATCGCCCTCAATCCGAGGACTTTGTGACGGTTTTACATGCCGGCAGGTCTCGTGGCTCATGGATCAGCGCATTTCCTCTTGCCTTGCAGGAAACCCGACGCCGGAAAGCAGGTCCTGCGCGTAAGTCTGCGGAAGCTGATCGCCCATCGCGAGGTGGGCAATTGCCGCGCAGGGTGCCTCAGTAGGAGAGGCCCTGCGCATGCGACGCGTATAGCGTGAGAACAATGGATCGCCATAATCTGGTCTACCTCCATTGGCGCTGTTCCTAAACAGCTTCAAGCCGCACTCGGACGGTACGCATTCGACGGGCGAGTTCCTCTTCGGTCACGAGCCCGCGGCTGAGCATGATATGAGCGAGTGTCAGAAGCTGTCGTTCCGGATTCGGAATCGCGCTGTACACTGTCTCAAGCTCATCCTCGGCGTGCCGCCGCTCCAAGTTATCAAGAGCCCCACCCGCTGATAGACAGTCGCAGGTTGCGTCGAGGCATACCTTCCATGGCGGTACTGGCTCGGTAACACACCAACGCGGCGCAAGCTTGGCCCAGGTTTGATCCTCGTTTCGTATGGATTCGAGTAACGCTATGCGACTAAGGTCGACGTACTGCCCTTCGGTCTGCCCTTGAATGCTGCCGCTCTCCGCGCTCATTGTGCGGCCCCCTGGGGTCTGCCCCCGCTTTGGACTGGCCGTTTGGCCTTGTAGATCGGCCGAGGACCGTCTGATGTCCTGCCGGGCCGCGGCAGGGCAATGCCGATCATGCAGTCGCGAGTGACGATTTCAGCGAGTTGCTCCTCCGTCCAGCCCTCGGTGCCCGCAGGCCTCACGGGAAGGACCATAAAGCGGCTTTTTGCGTTGGAGTCCTCAACCCGCAGCTCGACCTCGGGCGGGAGAATCAATCCGAACTCCGCCAGCACCTGACGCGGCCAGCGGACTATCCTGCGACGGTAGTTGGGCGCACGGTACCAATAAGGCGAGTGGCCGAGCAACGGCCGCGGATAACATGAGCAGAGAGTGCACACGATCACATGATGCACCGTCGGCGTATCTTCGAGTACGGTCAGGTGCATGTAGTCGCTTGTGGTCCCGAAGCCAGTAGGTTCGGCCCAGTCGACGCCGACCTCCTTGCTGGCAGCGAGGGGATCGGCAAATACCCGGGACTTGTATGCCGGGTCAGTCCAGGCCTTTGCGACCATGCGCGAGCCTGCGGCCGGCGACCTCGCGTCGTTCCATTCGGAGAACACGCGGTGATCTTCGGCGGTAAAAAAGCCTTTATCGATCGCCAGCTCGCGGACGGCGAGTTCGAGAACTTCGAAGTCGGAAATCTCATCGACCATCGGTGCCGCCGGATGGTCGTGGCCGCCGTGCTCCGAATGGTCGTGGCCGTCGTGCTTATGGTCTTCTGACATGTTCTGCCCTTTTCTGTGGATAGGTCCGTGCTTCAGTCAGTTCGCGGGTTCGAGCCACATATCCGGGTATTCGCTCTGAAGGGTATCGTTCTCGAACGGGTACTCCGCCCAAAGATCCTTCTGCTGAAACCGGACGATGTAGTACTGCTCCTGCGGGGCGTCGTAGCGCTCCCAGGCCTCGTCGGCGGGAATGAGGTCCGGGTATGTCAGGGCAGCGATCGTCCCGGTCATGTTCCGGGCGTACATCTGGGTACGGGTATAGAAGATCGCCGGCAGATCTTTCACTCGAACGCGGTCGCCAACCTTGAAGCGGGCAGGCTGGATTTTACCAGTGCCCTCCCATGGAGCCTTGGGCCCATAGTTAGGGCCGTTCCCGGTTCCGGTTTTACCGGTCCCGGTGTTGGTGGTAACGTTGGTCTGAGCGCCGGCGCTAATGTTTGACGTAGCGTGCCCTTCGCGTTGAGCGTTCACGCCCAACCTTTTCCTGATCTCTCCGATTTTCTCCTGCAGCTCGATCAGCGAAACGTATTTTTTGTCGACAAGCATTTTCGCAGCGCCCCAGATCCAGCGCGCGTTGTAGGGAAAGTTGTAATAGAGCGTTAAACCGATATCGTTGGCATAGATCCGGCGCCGTTCTTCGGCGTTCCACAAGCCCCTGAAGCCGAGGACCTCGCAGGTGATGTAGACGTTGTTCTCCCACTCCTCGTCCTCTTTTTCTTCGAATATCTGAGGCGCGGCGGCCTGCCCCCCGACATCGTGCGGGGGCCATATAAGGGCCTCGTACCGGATATGCGGGACCTCGTACGGCCAGTCCTGCTCCTGATGGATTGTCGGCCTCAGCTGGGTGCCGGTTTCGTAAATGTGGCGGGTTTCGCTCGGTGATGGCATCGCGCTTTCTCCGTTGTTTCTCGAGTTGAGACAGGCGGCTCTGCATCGGTCGCGACAATCGGCTTAGCGGTTGCAAGATGTGGCGTCGTCAGCCTGATCTCGCATGGCGCAGCCTCGCTTGCGCCGCAGTCGATTTTTGTCTCGTAACGACGCTTTAACAAAACGATATATTTTCTACTTTGTGCGAGTCAATTTTCTTTGTACGAGTCAATTTACTTGGGATAGTTTAGGTGAAGTTCGGTCGCGGTATCGTGCATTAAGCTAACATGCATGTCGTACATGCGTCCGAGATGTGAATGCGCAAGGCTTTATCGTTGTTAACGATATCTCATGTGATCGCCACACGTGCCCGATCAGGGTTATGCTGCGAAAGTTGCCCGCCGCATTGGACGTTGGATGAATGATGTAAGGCCAGGTGTGAAAGGCCTGAAATCGCATCTGCGCGATACTGCGGCTCCATTGCGGTTGAGCCCTGGTCGCCAGGTAACCAGTATGCCCCCGCAGCCTCATGGGTGTAAGCGATAAGTTTAGGCTCAGGACTTCGGTAACGAGGCCTCCTTCGTCAAGCCAATAATGGCGCGTGAGAGGGGCCGCGCGCACAAGCTGTGCCGCGGCTTCCTGATGGCTCAGGCTCCGGATCACTGCTGCTGCTCCACGCATTCCTTCGCCAGGGGTCACCCCCGGGTTTATGCTTCGGTCTGTGGTCAGCTGGAGAGTCCGACGCGCCCATCTGGTAGGCGTGCTCGACTGTAGGTCGGCAACAGTCCTGACCACGGCGTCATCGGGACCCCGTCCCGGTGGGGACTGACCTGAGCCCCAAGATTTCCGCCAAGGCGAGGTAGAGTCCGTCACCCGTTTGGAGACGGACATGAAGCGCGGACGGTTCACGGAAGAGCAGATCATCGGGGTGCTGCGGGAGCAGGAGGCCGGTCTGAAGACGGCGGATCTCTGTCGCAAGCACGGGATCTCGGAAGCGACCTTCTATGCCTGGAGGCCAAGTACGGCGGTCTTGGTGTGTCGGAAGCCAAGCGGCTGAAGACGCTTGAGGACGAGAACGGCAGACTGAAGCGGCTGCTGGCCGAGGCGATGCTGGACAACGCCGTGCTGAAGGACCTCGCCACAAAAAAGTACTGACGCCCGCGGCCAGGCGGGCGGCGGTGGCCCATGCCCAGGAGGTGCACGGGATCAGCCAGCGGCGGGCGTGTTTGCTGCTCGGCGCCGACCGGACGTCGATCCGCTACGGAGCCCGGCGTCCTGACGATGCGCCGGTTCGGGCAAGGCTGCGGGAACTGGCGGCTGAGCGCCGCCGGTTTGGCTATCGGCGGCTAGGCCTTCTGCTGGCGCGCGAAGGCACGCGGTTGAACCACAAGAAGCTACGGCGGCTCTATGCCGAGGAGAAGCTGCAGGTGCGGCGTCGGGGTGGCCGGAAGCGGGCTGTGGGCACGCGGGCGCCGATGGTGTTGCCGCAGGCACCGAACCAGCGCTGGTCGCTGGACTTCGTGTCTGATGCGCTGGCCGATGGGCGACGGTTCCGCATCCTGGCGGTGGTCGACGACTTCAGCCGTGAGTGCCTGACGCTGGTGGCCGACACTTCGCTGTCGGGCGTCCGGGTGGCCCGCGAACTGGATAGGGTGATGGCGCGCCGAGGCCGTCCCCTGGTGTGCGTCAGCGACAACGGCACGGGAGTGTCAGAAATTTCGTGTGCGGCGGAGCGGTTAAACACGCTCAGGCCATGGCGCGGGTGAAGCGTTCGCCGAACAGGACGGCGAACTGAGCCTTGGCCATGGACCATTCCCGCGGCGGCATGGTCCACTCCTTCTCCGCCCGGTGCAAGACCAGATACAGAAGCTTCAGGGCAGCCTCATCCGTGGGGAAGTGCCCTCGGCCTCGGACCGCCCGGCGCAGCTTTGAGTTCAGCGCCTCGATGGCATTCGTGGTGTAGAGAAACCGCCGGATCTCGATGCTGAACGCGTAGAACGGCACCACCTCGGTCCAGGCACGGCGCCAGCTCTGGCCAATGGCGGGGTACTTCTGGCCCCAGAAGCCCGCTTCGAAAGCGGCCAGGGCCGCCTCGGCGGCTGTGGCGTCCACTGCCTGGTAGATGGCCTTCAGCGCCGCGGCCACCGCCTTGCGGTCCTTGTAGGCGACGAAGTCCAGGCTCTGCCGCAAGAGGTGGACAATGCAGGTCTGCACCACCGCTTCCGGGAACACCGCCACGATCGCTTCGGGAAAGCCCTTCAGCCCGTCCACCACGGCCAGCAGCAGGTCCTCGACACCCCGGCCGCGCAGCTCGTTCATCACCCGGAGCCAGAACTTCGCGCCCTCATTCTGCTCCAGCCACAGGCCCAGGATCTCCTTGCCGCCGTCGGCCCGGACGCCGAGCGCGATGTGCACGGCCTTGTTGCGTACCAGCCCTTCGTCCCGGATCTTCACCCGCAGCGCATCAAAGAACACCACTGGATAGACGGGCTCCAGCGGCCGGTTCTGCCAGGCGGCAATCTCATCAAGCACGGCATCCGTCACAGCGCTGATCAGGTCCGGCGAGACGTCGATGCCGTAGAGTTCGCGCAGGTGACCCACGATCTCCCGCGCGCTCATGCCACGGGCGTACATGGAGATGACTTTGTCATCGAAGCCGGGGAAGCGCCGCTGATACTTGGCGATCAGTTGTGGATCGAAGCTCGCCTGCCGGTCCCGCGGGATCTCCAGCGCCAGCTTGCCGCTGTCGGTCACCACCGACTTCTGACCATAGCCGTTGCGGCTGTTGCCCTCGCCACCCTCTCCGGCAAGGTGGTGGTCCATCTCGGCGTTCAACGCCCGCTCGGCGAACGCCTTTTTCAGCTCATCCAGCAGGCCGCCCTGCTCGAAGGCTGATCGGGCATCGGCACCGGCCAACAACTGGTCCAGGATCGCATCCGGAATCCGCGGCTCTTTCCGTCGGGCCATGGGAGGTCTCCTTTGTCCCCACTATGCCCCGCCGCACACGAAATTTCTGACACTCCCCAACGGCACCGAGCTCACCAGCAACGCCATCCTGAAGTGGAGCCAGAACCGGCAGGTGGAGTGGCACTATATCGCGCCTGGAAAGCCGCAGCAGAACGCCTTCGTTGAAAGCTTCAACGGCCGCTTGCGCGACGAATGCCTGAACGAGACCCTGTTTACCTCGCTCGCTCACGCCCGGGCTGTGCTGGCCAGGTGGCAGACCGACTACAACCACCTCCGGCCGCATTCGGCCCACCAGGGCGCCACACCCGCCGAGATCGGCAGCCGAGCCATCACGCCCCGGATGATAGAAGCCCTTGCCAACGCCGCTCCCGCGGCGGCAAACAATTACCAAGGACTCTAGCTCAGACCGGAGGAACTTCAGGGCTCAGGTCAGTCGCGATCAGGTGCGCCAGCAGAAGACGCGATGCTGCCCGGGGGCTCCAGACCGCCCGATTGAGCACCCGATGATAGTTCACGAAGCGCCGCTCCTGCGCGAGGCCGCTGATCTGCAACAGGCTGGTCACCGTACGTTTGCCGGGCGCCAGGATAGCCCCGATCAGCAGCACCTCCGCGTGCTGCCAGCTGCGCTGGAAAAACAGCGGAACAAAGCTCAGGATCACCGCGGCGAAGCGGGATGGCAGGTGAAGCATGGCGGCGTCTCTTGGCGGGGACACGCCAGCCTAGCCAGTCACCCGCCTCGCCGCCTACGTCATCCCTCAGATGGCCAAAGTCGAGCTAAGTATTATCCCTTGCCCGACGTTCCGGCCTCGAGGATCGATACGATCGAAAACAGCGTAAAGCAGACGGCGCCTAATCCCGCGAGAACCCGCGCTGGAACAAAAAAACCGGGATCGGCAACCGTGGCTTCCGCAAGGAAGGTGGAGAAGAACAGGCAGGCGAGACAGGTCAGGATCGGTATCAGCGGAACCCGATTGGCCAGGGAGCATTCGCGCCGCCAGACCAACGCCAGCAGCCATACCTTCGAAGTGATGCTGTAGCAGACCATGCCGAGCCCGAGCAGAACGCAGCCGGGAGCAATCCGCTCAGGGCGATCTGATCCGAACAGTACGAAAAGGCCCCACCCGAAGGTCGCCGTTCCCATCAAAAGGACCCAAAGCGTCCAGACCCACCGCTCGGCTTCGCCGAACTGATTGCGAACTTGTCGCACCACTGTCGAAACCAGCGAAATGAGACTCGCACAGATCGCCGAAATCCCCATCAGGACATGACCGGCGACAAAATCGGGTGCGTCTGCCTCTCGCATCAGCAACATCGTCGCCCAGACGAAGCCGATTGCGGTCGCCGCCAGGGGAATGCAGATCAGCCCAACGCCGGCTACGGTGCTGTAAGCATCCCGGGGTGGGCCGTCTTCGTGGCGGCCATGAGCATTTTGGGGGATCAGCGTGAAGGCGCTTGAGGCGGTCGCGACGGTGCTGACACTGATCGCGATCAGTCCGACACCGAACACCACATGGCCGGCAACGAAGCTGGGCACGCTTCCCTGTTGAAGGACTAGCACCCCCCAGAGCATGGTTGCGAGGGCGACCGAGTAACCAATGACCGGCAGGATGATCATCCAGGTCCGGCTGAAAGTGTGGGTGAGTTGCCGAATGATCATGGCAGCGGTTGTGAAGAGGGCGATGCAGATGGCAGCCAGTGAGATCAGCACGTGTCCGGCGACAAAATAATTTGGATCCGCGCCCCCTGTCCGAACGTAAAGCCCTAAGCTTAAGCACACGGCACCCATGGCAAGGGGGATGATCCGAAAGAGGATGCTGATCCAGTAATTCACGAGAGCCTCCCAGACTTGGAGAAAGCGCAGTATGCTCAAGGCTTTCCATCAAGCCACGGCTTGCCGGATGGTTCCCCATCCAATGATGTACTAGCTTTGATTCCTGAAATTAGTCTTGCTGTATGAACCCGGTCGCAGACTAAACTAGGAATGATGATGGGTGCACGCGGAGAATGTTTAGGATCAGGGCTGATTGATCCAGAAGAAGATGGTGGCGGCGAGGCAGATGGCGGACATGAAGGCGTGGGCGCAGCGGTCATGGCGCATGGCGATGCGGCGCCAGCCCTTGAGCTTGCCGACATGTTCTCGATACGGTGCCGCTGGCGGTAGAGCTTCCAGTCATGTGGGATGCGCCGCTTGCGGCCACGGCGTGAGGGGATGCAGGGCTCGATATCGCGAGCGGCCAAAGCCTGACGGCAGCGGTCGCTGTCATAGCCCTTGTCGCCAGTCAGGATGCGGGCGGACGGCAGAGCGCCGAGCATCAGCGCTGCTCCCTTGTGGTCACTCATCTGGCCTTCGGAGAGCAGCATGATGAGCGGGCGGCCTTGGCCATCCGTGACGGCGTGCAGCTTGGAGTTCAGGCCGCCTCAGGTAGCGCCCGATACAGCAGGAAACAGCCCCCTTTTCGAGCAGGCTGGCTGCTGTGCGGTGAGCCTTGAGGTGCATAGCATCGATCATCAGCCGGTCAGGCTGACCCTTGCGCCCTGCCAGCCCCGCGAAGATGTGGTTGTACAGGGTCTTGTGTGGGCCGCACTCGGCAGGCGCGTCGCGCCAGCGCAAGCCATTGCGGATGACGTGGATGATGCCGCTGACGACCCGCTGGTCATCGACCTGCGGCACACCATGCAAGAGCGGGAAGTAGCGCGAGATCCGCTCGATCTGTGTCTTTGTGAGCCAGAATAGATCAGCCATGGCACCACCTCCGTCATAGAATCGCAGCAGGATCAAAGCGCAAGGCGGCTATTAATAGGTCCTGATCCTGGAACGACCTCCTGTGTCCCTCCCCACCGAGGCGCCGCGGAGCGCGTGTGGGCGCGCGCCGCGATAGCGCCAGATCCGCACCTCGATCACGGGCATTCCCGCCTGTGGCGGGAAGCGCTCGACCGGCTGCGCTGGCCGTTGGAGCAGCGCGGCATCGTCGCGCACCAGCTGGAGGCGGTGGCCTGATGTTCGACTGCACCTGCCCCGCCAGCCGGGGCCTGCAAGGCCGCATCTGTGCGGTCAACCACCCCGACTGCGAAGCCCTGAAAGGGCTGTCGCCGGAGGCGCTGGGGCTCGTCTTTACGCCGACTCTCCCGCTGCCGCCGGAGCCACCCGTTGTGACAACGGCGGCCACGCCTGTGTGCGGATGAGCGGCCAGGCTGCTCCTGGTGGCCTGCACATTTCGTCAAACGAGCGTTTCGTAGTGTTCACCCCCTCCGACCCATGATCGGGAGCCAGAATGGCCCGCAAAACCCCGCTGAAGCGGCTGGGGGGCGGCGACGGCGTTCCGGGGTTCATCGCCTATTACCGCGTCTCGACCGACAAGCAGGGCGCCAGCGGCCTCGGACTAGAGGCCCAGCAGGAGGCGGTTGAGCGCCATGTGCGCGCCGCCGGCGGCCGCATCCTGGACGTGTTCCGGGAGGTGGAGAGCGGCAAGAAGAATGACCGCCCCGAGATCGCAGCGGCCATCGCTGCCTGCTGGTCGCGCCGCGCCACGCTGGTGATCGCCAAGCTGGACCGGCTGGCCCGCAACGTCGCCTTCGTCTCCAACCTGATGGAGGCCGGCATCGAGTTCGTCGCCTGCGACAACCCGCATGCCAGCCGCCTGACCATCCACATCCTGGCGGCCGTGGCCGAGCATGAGCGCGAGATGATCTCGGCGCGCACCAAGGCGGCCTTGCAGGCGGCCAAGGCGCGCGGCGTGCGCCTCGGCAACCCGCATCTCCGTGCCGGCGACGGCGGCGCCATCAGCCACGCCACCCAGATCCGCATCGCCAAGGCCGCGCAGCACGCCCGCGATGTGCTGCCCGCCATCCTGGCGGCGCAGAAGGCCGGCTGCGCCAACCACTCGCAGATTGCCGAGGCGCTGACCGCGCGCGGCATCCGCACCCCTGCCGGCGGTGACATCTGGCACCCCGTGCAGGTGGCCCGCATCCTGAAGAGGACCTCCGCCTGATGGCCACCCCCGCCAAGCCCCGCGCCAAGAAGGCCGCCCCGCCTCCCGAGGCCACTCCGGCCCCGGCCGGCACCAACCACCCGGTCATCACCGACCCGGCGCTGGTCAAGCTGGCGGCCGAATACGCCAAGGCCGCGCCGGAGAAGAACCGGCTGGAGAAGCGGCTGAAGGAGCTGAAGCCGGTGCTACTGCAGGCGATGGGCGATGCGCCCCTGGCCTACGCCGGCAAGCTGGTCCTGACCCGCACCGAGGTACTCGGCACCCCCGACACGGTGGGCGAGAAGATCACCCGCTCGATGGTCGGCCAGCACATGCCCGGCAAGAAGGGCCGCCCGGCCTATGTCACGCTGGAAGTGCGCTGATGGATCAGCAGCGCACGCCGCGGCTGCCTGCCCTGCTGGCGGGCCGCAGCCTGGCGGTCGCGCAGCGGATCGCCACCCTCGACTTCGGCTGGCGCCGCATTGCCCTGGACCACTACCTGACGCCCGAGGGCGAGGAGGTGCGGGCGGTCGCGGATCGGTCGAGCTTCCACATCGGCCTGCCGCTCGGCACCCGCATCTACCTGCTCGACAGCTGGCAGCTGCGCGACGACTGGCGCCGCATCGACGGGCTGCTGCAGATCGGCAACCTGGTGCGGGCGCCGCTGCCGCTGGTGCGGATGCCGCGGCTGTCGGCCGCGGCGCGCTGATGGGCAACCCGGCCCGCCGGCGCGCCCCGCTGAAGATGGCGACGCAGCTGCTGCCGGCGGCCGACCTGCGCACCGCCCGGCCGCCGCCGAAGCAGGCCAGCGACCACTACGGCACGCCCGAGCATCGCGCCTGGGCTGCGGCGGTGCTGCGCCGGGCGGGCTCGCGCTGCCAGGGGCCGGGCTGCGACCGCACCGGCACCCGCCTCTATGCGGACCACATCGTCGAGCTGCAGGACGGCGGCGCCCCCCTCGCCCTGGCCAATGGGCAGGCCCTTTGCGGCGCCTGCCACTCGGCCAAGACGGCGCGCGTCAGGGCCGAGCGGCAGCGCACCCCGCCACCACCCCAGCGGCGCCCCTGACCGGCCCACAGCCCCGCCTCTGGCCGGCCGTGGCCGGCTCTGGCCCCTCCATCCCCACCCCCCCGGCCCCACCCCCCCTGGGGGGGTCGGATCCCTGGGGGTCGGGAAGGGGGGGGACCGCTATGGGGCGCACGCACAGAATTTTTCCCGCCTATAAAAGGAAGCCGCGCTGGCTCGGCCGCTGACCGGCCTTCGAACGCCGCCTGCCAGGCGACCGCCTCGAAGGGTATGTGGTGGAGGGTGGCGCGGCGGCCGACACGCGCCCGGCTCAGCTGGATCATCGCCGCGGCGGCGTCAAAGCCCACCACCGTTCAGCAGGGAGCCGGCCGATCCGCCAGAGCCGACATCATGCCGCGCTGCCGCTTTGGTGTGGAGAGCCGAGCAGGTTGTTTTGAGGCACAGTGCGCCAAGATCGGACGCCGCAGCCGATTGGCTTCAGCCGCGGACCGAGTAGCGCTCGAGGGCGGTGATCCGCTGCATCACCGGCTCCCACTCCCGGCCATAGATCTCCTGGCAGAGAAAAGCGCATTCCGCCGCGCGCTCGGCCTCCGCCACCTCGATGAACCAGGCGCGCGGCTGCGCCGCCCCCTTCTCCTCCGCGTTCCAGCGGTAGCCGCGGGCCTTCAGGCGGTCCTTGTGGTGGAAGGGCGCATCCGTGGCCCAGATCCGCCAGCGCGGCTGCCGTGCCCCTTCCAGCAGCCGCGCCAGCCCGGTGACGCCGGAGGCAGGCAGGGGACGGGCCAAGATCTCCAGCGTGGCCTCGCAGTCATGCCGCGCCCGGTGCCCCTCAAAGAACAGCCTGTGCCGCATGGCGAGGTAACCCAGCTTGCTGCCCTCGAACCCCTCAGCGGCCCAGTCGATCCCCCGCTGCGAGCAGGCCCAGGGCTTCTCCACGAAGGCCGGGCAGAAGGCCTCGGCAAAGCGCCGGTCAAAGCCGGCATTATGGGCGATGATCAGCGCCGCGGGCGCAATGAAGGCAGCCACCTCCGCCGGGTCGATCTGCTGCCCCGCCACCTGCTCATCCGTCAGCCCCGTCAGGGCCGTGACCGCCGGCGGGATGGGGCGGGTGGGCTGGCGCAGCCGGCTGAAGGGCTCGCCCACCGCATAGACGGTGCCATCCAGCCCATAGGTGAAGGGCAGCATCGCCATCTCGATGATCTCGTCCTGCGCGGCATCGAGCCCGGTGGTCTCCAGATCCAGCAGCAGGCCGAGCCGGGTGGGGGTGCCTGGGGGCGGTGTCAGCGCCGGCCGGGGCGCGATCCGCCGCAGCACACGATAGTGGCCGCTGGCCGCCAGTTGCGCCGCCATCGCCTCCAACTGGGTAAGGTCGAGCGGATCTGCGGCACGGGTTAGCATGCCGCTTCCATGGCGCCCGGGGTGTTACGGCGCCAGAAGACCAAAACAGGAACGCGAGCTTAGCGGCAGAGCCGCTCGCAGGGCACCCCGTCGCCATCGCCGTCCAGTCGCCGCAGCCCGCACTGCTGCAGATAGAAGCGCGCCTCAGCACAGTCACGCATCTCGCTGCAATAGCGCTTGGCGCCACAGCTGAGGCCGGCGCTGCTCTGGGCGGGGGCCGAGCCCCCTCCCCGGTTGTTGGTCGGTGCCGCGGTGCGCGTGCTGCCCTGCCGGCGCCAGTCCCAAGGCGGCACCTGCTCCTGCAGCGGCAGGCTCCAGAGGCCGCGCCTGGCCTGTCGGGCCTCCGCCTCCAGCCGTGGCAGGGCGGGGTCGCGGTTGTACTGGCGATACACCCAGGCCGCGCCGCGGCGCACCAGCTCGGCATTGACGTCCACCGGCCCCGCCCAGACCCGGCCGACCTTGCGGCCATAGCGATCGGTGTCCTCCACCACCACGCGCACCTCTTTGCGGAAGGCGAGCGCCGAGAGCTCCTGCTGGGCGCGGGTGCCATAGGGCTGGCGGCTTTCGGGGGCGTCGATGCCGTAGAGGCGCACCTTCACCTGCTGTCGCTCCGGCGTCAGCAGGGTCAGGGTGTCGCCATCCGCGATGCCGACAACGCGGCCCAGCAACTCGGCGGCGAGCGCGGGCTGGGAGAGCAGCAGGCTGGCGACCAGCAGCAGACGGGAGAGGCAGGACATCGGCGCTGCATAGCGCCGGTGTGGCGGCTTGTATGGAACCTCGCGAAGCCGTGAAATTGTGGTTGATGCGGCGTTCGAGCCGGCGAAATATGGCACCAGGGCTGCCAGGGCTGCCAGGGCTGCCAGGGCTGCCAGGGAGGCGCGGGGTCATGTGGTCGAGACTGGGCATGCTGATTGGCCGGCCCATCGAGCCAAGGCCCGCCAATCCTACCTATCGCGCCATCATGCAGGCGCAGGCCCGGCGCGGCTTTGCCGAGGATGCCAGTGTCCTGCCAGACCGCCCGGATCTGCTGGAATCTGGCCAGCCGCGCTCCCGTGGCTCCAAGAGCTGGATCGGCCGCCGCGCTGACCCGTCTGAGGATGTGGCGAGCCTCCCCTTTCCCGACGGCACCGGGCCACAGGGCCATCGCCGCCGGATGCGTGAGAAGCTGCTGACCCGCGGTCCTGGCGCGCTGGCGGATTACGAGATCCTGGAGACGCTGCTGTTCTTCGCCTTCCCGCAGGGCGATACCAAGCCGCTGGCCAAGCGGCTGATCAACCGCCACGGCTCCTTCGCCGCGGTTGAGGGCCTTCTTCTCAATGGTGAGCTTCTGGCGCGGTGCAGCGATCAGGGTGGCGTCGATGATCTGCCCGCCCATGGCGAGAAAGCCCTTGGCCGCCAGCTCCTCGTCGAAGCAGCGGAACAGCCCCTCGATGGCACAGGCCAGCTTGAGCTGTTCGCGGTCGTCTTGGCATCCGGCACCGCCTGATGCAGACCAAAGCCCGCAAAGCGCATGAACGAGAGCCGGTCCCGCAACTGGAATTCCGCTTGTCCGTCGGACAGGTTACAGAGCGCCTGCAGCACCAGGATACGAAACATCAGCACCGCATCATAGGGCGGGCGTCCGCCGCGGCTGCGGTCCGAGCGCGCTAGTGCCAAATCCAGCACTGGGCGGACGATCTCGAAATCGACCACTGCTGCAAGCCGCTCCAGCGGATCGCCCGCGGCCGACAAGGCTGCATACCGCTCATCCACATCAAAGAAGCCAAGCTGATCCGCCATCGACACTGCCCCGCTGATCGACCTCAGTGAATCAGCTCAGCGCCTCAGCCGCAAGGTTTCTCGAAGTGTCCTGTTGTAAAACGGCACAGATCTTCCTTGTGTACTACTTCGTTCTCGTAGATCTTCTCTCGAAGAGAGGGCGCGAAGACTGTATATAAGGAATCTAATGTTGGGAGAGTGCCCATGCCCATTCTATCACTGCCCTACGGAGATGCTGAGCAGCGTTTAAGAAGCAACAGGGAGCACGGCCGCTGGTGGTTCGCAGAGAACCTGCCCGTCGAGACTCGGGCGCTCGGTGCCAGTGAGCGGTTGAAGAAGCCCGCCCTTGAGCTGCTGATCCGGCCGAACTTCCGGATGGGTCGAACCAGCAACATCTTCACGATCGGTTCCTGCTTCGCGCGGGAAATCGAGGAGGCAATGCTGCAGGATGGCATGAACGTGGTGAGCAACCCAGCGGTGTTTACGCAGTGGGAGCCAAGAGCCCCAGCCGGCCTCTCCGATACCGAGGACCACATCTTCCGCATGGGCTACATCAACAAGTACACGATCGGAACCATGGTCGATGAATTGCGCTGGGCTGCTGAGGCGGTTCCGACCGGGCAGCATCCGGCTGTGCAGGAGGTCTCGAAGGGCCGCTTCGCGGATCTGGCGGCGCACAACATTCTGGCAGGCGACGACGAAGCGGCGGTGCGCGCGAGAAGGGACGCAATGAGCCAGCTGATGCGCTGCGCCTTCCAGGCGGATGTCATTGTCTTAACATTGGGCCTGGCAGAGGGGTGGCGCGATCAGGTAACCGGGACCTGGCTCGTTGATTCGCCACTGACGCTCAAGCCTGAACAGCCGGAACGCTATACCCTCGAAGTTCTATCCTTTGCCGATCAAATGGCAGGCCTCCGAGAGATCGCAGCTCTGCTGGACCGCTATGGCCGGCCTAACTGGCGTATGGTCCTGACCGTTTCTCCTGTGCCTTTTCTGGCTACCTTTACCGGCGATGATGTTGTCGTGGCCAACAGCTACTCCAAGTCCGTATTGCGAGCAGCAGCGGAGGAGTTCACACGGGAGAACAATAGGGCAGATTATTTCCCGAGTTTCGAAATGGCCAACTACTCCGACGCCGCATCGGTATGGAAGTCTGATCGGCGGCATATTCAAAAAGAATTTGTCCAGAAAATTGTTCACACCTTCCGGGGCTCCTACCTGCAGGATTGAACCGCGACAGCGGCGCAGGGTTTATCAGGTCTGTGCTTTGTCCACTCTTCTGGCCACCTCCGCGGCACTGCCCGGGGACTTGCCGAATGAACTCAGAATCCATCGGGGAGACAGGCTGATGTTGCGCAAGATCATCGGACCGCTCGCGTTGCTGCTGTGGCTTTCGGGCACCACGGTTGCCCAGCAGAGCACGAAATCACCCGACTTTCCCCACGTCATCGTCAACAATGACCTGACCGGTCTGGATACCGTTGTTCTCGGCGCCAAGCGGCTCACCGGACCAAGAGATCAGGCTTTGGTCGAGATTGCGAATGCCTTTCGAACCTATGTCAGAATGGGAGACGACACCGGTGCTGACGCACAAAGCCTAGCGGTCAACATCTCGACCTTCCAGTTCTGGGCAAACAGCAAGCTGTACAGCCTGTCAGATCATGATCGCTTTCTGCACAGCTTGCGGTACTACAGCGCATCACCAGCCGGTAATGCGACCAATCCATCGAATATCCGCATGTATCTTTCCGCAGGACACGATTTCATCGCAGATTTCCTGAATAACAATGGGTCGTCTCGCCAGGTCAAAATCCTGAGCTTCAGGCTTAACGATCACCATTACACCTGGAACTGGGAACTCTTCAATTCGCGCAGCCGGCAACAGGTCCTGCAAGCGCCACATGATGATAAGCCGTTTTGTGACCGGTCCGGCCACTCCGAAGCCGATGTGGAGAACAACCAGCAATGGACCGAAATGTCATTCACGCGGTACTTTCAGGCTTTCCGAACCGGTGTGCTAGAGGAAGCGCTGGGCTCACGCTGTGTGCAGGGCATGTGCTTGGCACCATCCGACTTCAACGTCTGTGCTCACGGAAGAACGTGCACTCTAGGGCAAAGCCGCAATGCTGGCCGCTGCGGCGGGATCACTCTGGATCTGGCGCAACCGCTCGTGCAGCGCTTCAAGATAATGCAGATGGCGGAGGTGGTCGCCGAGTACCGGCCTGCCTTCTTTGAAATCGATCTGAACAGGTTTCCGAGGCACTTTCCTACAGATATGCCGTTGGCAAAACGCATTGTGGCTATGTCCAGCTTTCTTGGCGAAGCCTCCGCCACTCTGCGCAGAATCAATCCGGCGATCCGGATCGGACTTCGCGTCCCTTCGAAGCAGCGGCATCGCGAGGAAATTGGTGTTGATCTGCCGGCTTTGGATCGCTCGCAGGTTTCCGATTACGTCATCCTCGCTATGCCCGCGATCGCAGACCAGCAGATCCAGTATCAGCTCGATTCCGCCAAGGCTCACACGCGCGTCTACGCTGAGATGTTTCAGAGCATCGGCGCCATTAGTCCAGACCAGGCGAACTTCGACAGCTTCCGTGAGCTTGCTGCAGCGGGGTACTCCCTCAATCAGCGCTTCTATCCAGCTACGAGCAGGAGCCTGACCACGGCCGCGCATCTTGCCTATGCGTTGCACGAAGTTCAGGGCATAGCGTTGTTCAACAGCCAGTATTACGCAGCCACGTTCCAGGATGGGAACCGCAGAAAGCCGCTGCAGCAGCCATCACAGGCAATGCGCCGGCTATCTGATCCGAACGAGGTTTCGAAGCTGGATCAGCACTACTTCCTGACTTCCACACATTACGGGCTTAGCCAGTCTTGTTCTGCTCCTCCTGCCAGTGACGACGTGTGCGATCAACTGCCATTCACAAGCAGACAGTTGCAAGCCGGTCATACATTCTCGATGGAACTCGCACCACCAGTACAGGGGTGGGACATGGATCGGGGAATCCTCCGCATGACCGTCCTAGCCTATCCTGGCAGCGGAAAGCCACTGAGCTCCTCAGATTATGCTCAGATTCGCTCGTCACTTTCTGTGACAATCAACGGGAAACTGCTCAACGAAGCTCCAGATAATACTGTCTGGCCCCTTGATCCTGAAGATGGAGAGCAGAACAACAGATATTACAGATCGATGTGGTGGACTGCGCCGGCGTTCAATTCCATCTTCAAGATCAACCCAAGTTCTCTGAAGATCGGCAAGAACAATTTGATCATCAATTACAATCCGACACCTCACGGCGTAAACCGAGCATTTCGTGTGGTAAACTTCGAGATGTCTCTGCCCGCAAGGCAATTAAGATAGCAGAATAGCATCCCAGGATCACGATGCGAATGCGCGGCGGCACTGGGCAGAACCTCCAGCAGGACTGGTGCACAGCCCTTATGAGAGCTGTGCACGGGTTGTGGTTCAAGGTGCGCAGACGGAGCTTATAAGACCTGTGCGCGGAAGGGCTGGAATCCGCTTATCTGCTGTGATTCGATGGGGATCCAGAGCGTCTGCGGGGAGTGCCTCGGATGTCACGTCGACGGATTGGCCAGGAAGCTCTCATCCTCGCGCCTGATCAGCGGGGCAGGCGATCCTCTCTGGACGATCTGGCGGGCCTGATCGACTGGGCGCCCGTCGAGAGCCGCCTGGAGGACATTCATGCCGCCGCGAGAGGCAAGCCGCTCTGGCCGCCCTTGGCCTTGTTCAAGGCGATGTTGATCGCAGTCTGGTACGACCTCTCCGACGTGAAGCTCGCGGAGGCTCTCGACGACAGGGCCTCGTTCCGGCGGTTCTGCGGCTGCTCCGCCCAGGTGCCGACGCCGGAGCGTACGGCCTTCGTGCGCCTCCGCCGCGAGTTGGTGAGCCAAGGCCTGGACCAGGTGCTGTTCGAAGCAGTGACGGCCCAGCTCTGGGCCAAAGCCGTGAGCGTCAAAACAGGCACGCTGATTGACGCGACGATCATCGCCTCCGCGAGCCACGCAGATGGAGAGGCAGCCTGGACGAGTCACCAGAAGCGAAAAGCCATTCAAGGCTTATCATCAGGCTAAACAGCCACCCCTTTCCGGCGGAAAGAAGCAGCGGCCGCTCGTTCAACCATTCGAGGATGCACGACCCTCCGCGCACAGGTCTCATAAGGTGCGACAATCCATGAGCCGCCGTGGCAACTGCCATGGATAACGCGCCCATGGAAAGCTTCTTCCACACCCTCAACGTCGAACTCGCCCAGCAGCGCCGGTGGGCCACGCGGGACGAAGCAAGACGCGACGTGTTCGCCTACATCGAAAGCTATTACAACCGGCAGCGCATCCACTCCGCCTTTGGATACCAGACGCCAGAGCAGATGGAGCACAATGCCGCCTGATCCCTGTCCATCAATTCAGGGGAAGATCAAAGAAGCCACGCTGATCCGCCATCGACACTGCCCCCGCTGATCGACCTCAGTGAATCAGCTCAGCGCCTCAGCCGCGAGGTTTTTCGAAGTGTCCGATGCTCGAAGTCGCCTTCAAGACCCTGAAGGCAGAACCGGTCTGGCAAACTGTCTTCCTGTCACGCCAGCATGCTGAGCTGGCGCTTGGCCGTTATATCGACGGCTTCTACAATCCGCGGCGACGGCACTCAGCGCTCGGGTACCAAAGCCCTTATGCCTTTGAAGCCGTGACATAGTTCAACAGCCGCTCTCCACTTTCCAAGGGCAAGTCCAAACGACTACTTGGCGGCTTTGGTGGGCAGCATCTTCTCAAATGGCTTGAGATCCGGTACACGCCCGCAAGATAGCGCCTGGGCAAGAGCAATGGCCTCCACTTGGCTGGGAGCGGGCGTCCGGCCCAGCATCTGCGCTATCAGAAGAAAGGCGGGTGCGCCGGAATCCGGAAAGACATAGCTGAGATAGCGCTCAGCCTGCTGCGTCACAATCATGTCCGGCCGGGCCATGACGACCATCTCCTCATGGAACCAGCGGGTACGGCAGAACAGCACGCGCTTAAAAAAGAAGGAGAGCGTCGTCAGGGTCTGGTGCAGGTAACTGTCGCCGAAAATCAGCAAGGTGCCGCGCGCTGTCGACGCATCGCTTTCGGTAATGACCAGCCGACCATCATTCACTGGACGTTCGTAGTCGTGAGGAAGGCCGTTCTCGAACGTCCGCAAACCATGCGGCAGCTTGAGGTTAAGGCTCGGCTCGTCTTGCTTCGGTTCAAGCTTCCGCCCCAGATCACCGCAGAACCGGCTGGGTGCCGGCACAAGTGCCGCACGCGCTGCGGCCTCCGCCAAGGCGACCTCAACGGGGCTACGCCCGGCTGCTTCAGCCAATAAGCGGCAGGCCACGATCTTCCCATGCGGGGCCCAGTGCGTGTCCGTGCGGTAGTAGGTGCGGCCTTCCGTCTCCGCCCGGAACTCGGCCACTGGATACAGCATACCTTCGCACCCGCCGACGATGTAGTGCTGTGCTAGGCCAACAGCGTCCCGGATCGGGAAAGCTTCAGAGACAACACGGTACTTCTCCGGCGCGATCATATGGACGCCTCTAAAAACCTCGCGGTTGACACGCTGAGCTGATTCAATGAGGTCAATCAGCGGAGGCAGTGGCGATGGCAGATCAGCCAGGCTTCTTCGATGTGGATGAGCGGTATGCAACGCTCTCTGCCGCGGGCGATCCGCTGGAGCGCCTTGCGGCAGTGGTCGACTTCGAGATCTTCCGCCCCGTACTGGATGCGGCGCTGAAGCGGTCAGATCGCGGCCGCGGCGGACGCCCACCGTATGATGCGGTGATGATGTTCCGCATCCTGGTGCTGCAGGCGCTCTACAGCCTCTCGGATGAGCAAGCAGAATTCCAGCTGCGGGACCGGCTGTCCTTCATGCGCTTTGCGGGTCTTGGCCTGCATCAGGCGGTGCCGGATGCCAAGACGATCTGGCTCTATCGCGAACAGCTCAAGCAGGCCGGTGCCATCGAGGGGCTGTTCCGCCGCTTTGATGAGGTGCTGGCGGCCAAGGGCTTTCTCGCCATGGGTGGGCAGATCATTGATGCCACCCTGATCGCCGCACCGCGCCAGCAGCTCACCATTGAGGAGAAAGCCACCATCCGCAACGGTGGCACGCCGGAAGGCTGGTCCCGTGCCAAGCGGGCGCAGAAGGACCGGGATGCGCGGTGGACGCTCAAGCGCGGCAGGACCAAGCCCAAACCAGAAGGCACGCAGCGCCAGGCCATCCAGATCGCGGTGCCCATCTTCGGCTACAAGAGCCATATCGGTATCGACCGGCGGCACGGGCTGATCCGCCGCTGGACAGTCACCGATGCCGCCCAGCATGACAGCCGCAGTTTTGTAGATCTGCTGGATCCCGAGAACACCGCCAGCCGCGTCTGGGCGGACACCGCCTACCGCACCAAGCGCAATCTGGAAGTGTTGGAGCGGCGCGGCCTGACCGAACGCATTCAGTTCCGCAGGCCACCGCGGCGTCAACTTTCCGAACAGCAGGCGAAGGCCAATGCCTTACGCGCCCGGATCCGCTCCGGCATCGAACATGTTTTCGCCGCCCAGAAGCACCGTATGAGGCTGTTCGTCCGCACGATCGGCATCGCACGGGCCCAGGTGAAGATCGGCATGGCCAATCTGGCCTATAACTTCGCCCGCCTCGCCTGGCTCAGCACCCGAGCTGCGCCCGCATAACCCCACCGCGCCCACGAAGAGCGGCACCCGCCGCCCAAAGCCGGTGACCCAGTCGGGTCAGCAGGGGCACGTCATGACCTGAGGCGACAACCCTGTTCACGAAACCAGCACAGCGACGGGTACTTCGAGGTGTCCGACTGAAC
>NZ_CP061100.1 GCF_017654485.1 Roseomonas marmotae
GATCAAGGAACCATCTCAATCAATCTAATAATCCAATAAGATCAAATACGGCTTTTTGCGAAGTGGGGGCATACGGGTTCCGGGGGGCGGGTATCAGGTGCAAATCGACCCGCCTGACCTTAGACGGTTCTGCGGGGCAGCAGTCAGACCAAATTCCCAATAGAGCCTGCCTTAGTGGGATGTCTGCTATCACCCCTAAAGTGTTCCATTAGAATTGCTTGTTGCCTTTGGGACGTATGGTTCTAGTATGTCTTAGACATTTTGGGACACACTGAACATGGCAACCAGGGCTAAGAGGACCACCGCCTCAGAGGCAACCAAGCCAACGCATACGGGGGTGATGGTCGGGTATGCCCGCACCTCCACTGTTGAGCAGGAAGCTGGTCTAGAGGCTCAGGAACGAGACCTGAGGGCTGCTGGGTGCACGAAGCTGTTTAGTGAGCGGGTATCGTCAGTAGCCAAGCGGGGGAAGCTGGAGGCAGCCCTAGACTACGTTCGTGAGGGTGACACGTTGGTAGTCACCAAGCCGGATAGGCTAGCTCGTTCAACCCTGGATCTTCTGACTATCGTAAAGGGATTGGAAGCTAAGGGCGTGGGCCTGCTGGTGCTGTCCATGGGTGGAGAGCCTATGAGCACCCGTGGGCACACTGGCAAACTGATGCTGACCATGCTGGGAGCCTTCGCTGAGTTTGAGCGTGCTCTGATGCTGGAGAGGCAGCGGGAAGGCATTGCGAAGGCCAAGGAGGAAGGTCGATACAAAGGCCGAGCACCTACAGCCCGTAACCAGGCCGATAAGGTGCGTAGGCTTCATGCCGAAGGGGTGCGACCTACCGATATCGCCAAGCAGCTCGGCATTGGTCGATCCAGTGTCTATCGGGCTTTGGAAGGGGCAGAGGACTAGGCGCCACCACCGGTTGCCGTTAGCAAACTAACTGCCTCGGAACTCGATAGTCCTCAATGATACTGCCAGGGCTTGCGTCGCGGGTGATGAAGGTGATCAGACAGCCAGGAGCCTGATGAATGGCTGCTGGTTGCGTCGCCGTTGTCACAGTAGTTGTGTGGCCGAACGAGGTTCCTGTAGCGAAAGACTGAGCAGGTGATACGAACGACCCTCCACCCCATCGGAACTGATAGGCAGCTTTCCCGTCAGGCAGATTGATTACACTCTCCGGCCGACCATAAGCGAGGAATGCCTCCTGGATTGGCTTACCAACCAGACCCCGCATCTCGGTTGAGGCACATCCGGTCAGTGTCAGTGGTGCCACAAGCGCAAGCCAAAGTAGCTTGCTGGGGCGCATCACTTCACCAACCGAAGATGGGAAGCTGCCTTCTGCGCCTTGTCGCGAGCCTGCCCGGTTTGATGCGTGGCGACGTTTGGGTTCATGAAGTAGCGGACCATGCCAGGGCCACGCATACCGGCAACCTTCACGCGGCGCTTGCTGATAGCCCCGAAGCTCTCAAGCTCACCCATGATTTCGCTCACGTGGTCGGCCTTGGCGTTGATAGCGGCAGCCAACTCATCACGGGTCTGTAGGATTTCGCCTGTGTCCCTATCCAGATGTAGGAACAACTTGGACCATAGGCGCATAGCCATCTGAGGACGCTTGGAGTGCTCAAGCATCCAAGACACGACTAGGTCGTTGGCGGCAGGAGAGAGCATGACGAAGGTCCATCCGTTCTCGGCGGCGGTTTGCTGGTCGATGGTCGAGACAATGGCACCGACAGCTTGTTCAGGCAGGCCAGGGAAAGCTAGGACCGCTTGGCGTAACAGGGCCGCTTGATCGACCTTTAGGCGGTGCTCTTTGGTCCTTAGCCGGACTAGTCGCGCTGGCATGTGGATTCCCCCCGATTAACTCCCACGTGGTGGGAGGATAAGCTCCCATGTGGTGGGAGGTAAAGGCGGTCCCTATACGCGCGGGCGCTCGTAGATCAGGGATAGATATATCCCCCTTCTTTTGGTCTTCCCCCAAGTCGTGGATAACCGCCACCGCCACCACAGCCTAGACAGGGGTTAGGAAGGCCATAGGAGGCTCTATGGGGCCTGCCAGCACCTTGGGCCTCCTCTGAGGGCAAAGGGGCCTGTGGGGGCTTCCTAGGGCCTTCTAGGGGCATGTCCGCTTGAGGATGGACATCTGGCGGCTAGGGGCAGCCTAAAGACAGATCCTAGGGAAGCCTGAGAGGGGCCTTGGGGCCTGGTTCCGTGTCCTCTCCACCAGCCATCCCTGAGAGGCTTGTAGAGGCTCCTAAGGGGCTTCTAGGGCCTGGTGCTCAGAGGGCAGGAGAGGGGTGCCTGGGAGGCTCTGAGGATGGTGGGGTAGAACCCCGATAGTTCCTCAAAAATAATACAGCATAATCAAATGCTTAATCAGATTCTGTGGTCAAATAGACCATGCTTCTGAAGAAGGCGGAATACCTCCACTTAATAAGTGGGGCACAAAGTCTCGTCAAAAGGCCACCTATGAGGGGAGAACCTCCGATCACCCGCTCATGTTCTCGAACAACCGAGCAATTCATTCACTAAATAAATGTATAAACCATGAAAATTGAAGAATCTATCAAACCAATTAAAATCAAAATCAGTAATATTACTTTACTTGATGACATGCAGCCGAGAAGCAGAACAGACTTTGATGCCATCGGCAGATACAAACAGACTATTAAAAATGCAGGAGAGGAAACCCTACCACCTATCCTGGTAGGAAACATCCAAGAGCATGGCCTGGTGGTCATTGATGGCTATCACCGCTTCAAAGCCCATGAGGAAAGCGGCCTAAGGCGTATCAAAGCCAGGGTCATCAAGTGCAGCTACGAAGAAGCTAAGTGGCTTGCTGCATCAGAAAACATCAGTCATGGGATTCCCCTCAAGAGAGCAGACCATCGGGAAGTTTTCAGGAGGTTTGTGGATTCAGGGAGGCACCTGAAATCTGATGGTAGCCGAAAAAGCTGGAGAGAAGTCGCATTAGAACTAGGTGGCATACGCAGCCATGTCACACTCTGGAAGTGGATGCAGGAAGATTACCCAAGCGTTGAGATGGACGATCTACCTACCACCGAAGACCAGAAGGGCAGTAAGAAGGTCAGCTATGAAGTCCTAGCCATAAAGGATTACGTCAGGGGAATCGGGAAGAGAGTTAAGGAGAGCGTGAGAAGGAATGGAGATCAAGACCGGGGAGATATCCTGTGGTGCTTTTGGGATCTGATGGACAAGACAGCAGAAACCTTAGGTATGTCGCGGGATGATCTCATCGTGTCTATCAAAGAAGCGGGCGTAGATCCCCCATTGTGAATGGGGATGCTTGTTAAGTCCTGAACGCACCATTCATCCGCAAACCAGATATTAAGCCGCTTAATCGCTCTGTCTAAGGCCCATCAGGGAGGCACGGTTGGGTTCCTTGACGCACCCCTTCTGGGGAAAAGACGGGTGGCCATACCCGGGGGGGGCCATGATGAAAAA